>SYAB01000412.1 GCA_005787665.1 Actinomycetota bacterium | reverse complement strand
TGGTCAGTAAGATAGACTAGCGATATGTCTGTTTTTTCCTATTTTGCAAGCGTGCGGAACAGCAACGCGACCAGAATCGCCGGTTTGATCAGCGGGATGATCACGCGGGTCAACCGGGTCCACGGGCCGGCGCCGTCGACCTGGGCGGCTTTGAGCAGGTCGTCGGAGACCAGAGCCAATCCCGCGAGCAACAGCAGCGCCATGAACGGTGTGGTCTTCCAGACCTCGGCGAGAACGATCACGGCCAGCGACGGGATCTGCTGGGTCAGCGGCGCGCTGCCGTCCGGCAGCAGGTTGGCCAGATACCCGGTCCCCGGGGTCCAGGCGTAGTACCAGCTGTAGGACGCCGCGACGGTGACGATGCCGTACGGGATCAGGATCGCGGTGCGTACCGCGCCCCGACCGACGATGGTGCGGTGCATCACCAGCGCCAGCGCCAGGCCCAGGACGAACTCGATGGCCACCGAAACGACGGTGATCGCCAGGGTGACGAAAAACGCTGTCCACCAATACTTGTCGGTGAGGATCGTGGCGTAGTTTCCCAATCCGACGAACTCGATGTCGGCGGGGCTGGCCAGGTTGTAGCGGTGCAGGCTCAGCCACACCGCGTAGGCGATCGGGTAGCCGGTCACGGCCAGCATCAGGATGACGGCCGGGGAGATCAACCAGTAGGCCAGCCGGCGCTGCGACCGGCGGTCGTCGGTCGCCACACCCGCGCTACGCACCGTCACGGGATCAGACCCTTGCCGTCGATCGCTTTTTGCACCTGCACGGCGAGTTCGTCGGCGGTGCGCTCCGGATCGATGCCGGTGACCGGGGCCAGGGTGGCCGAGATGCGGGTCGACATCGCCTGGTAGTTCGGGGTTGCCGGGCGGACGGCGGCGGTGGTCAGCTGATCCCGGATGATCTGGTACTGCGGGTATTTCTTCTGGAACTCCGGATCGTCATAGAGCGAGGTGCGCACCGCCGGAAGACCGCCCTCGATCGAGGTGTAGCGCTGGTTGCGCTCGCTGCGGATACAGCGCAGCGCCTCGAACGCCTGCGCGGGTTTGCGGGTCGTCGACGCCACCGCCAGGTTCAGCCCGCCCAGGGTGACCCGGGCCGGCTGCCCGGGAATGACCCCGGGATAGGGGGCGAAGGCGAACACCTCCCGACTGGCGTCGAAGGCGGTCTGAAACTGCGCGTCGGTGGGCGAGAAGGTACCCGCCTCGTTGATCGCGCCGGCCAATTCGGGCTTCTCGTTGAGCGGCAGGAATCCCACCCCGCCCTTGACCGCGTTCTCCAGCATCGAGGCGAAGACGAACGGCCAGTTGACCTCCAGGGCCGCCTTACCCTGCTCGAGCGCCAGCCGCGCGGTTCCTTCATCGGTCTGGGTGATCGAGGGGTCGGCACCGGGTGCGGTGGCCACCGACTTGATGATCTGCAACGCCTTCACGGTCGCGGCGCGGTGCTCCGGGGTGTCCACCAGGGTCACCGTCTTGCCGTCCTCGGACAACACCCGACCGCCGGCGCTCTCCAACAGGGTGTTGAACCACACCACCAGCCCCTCGTACTGCTTGGCTTGCACCGCAATCCAGCTCGGACCGCCCTCGGCATGCAGCCGGGTCGCCTCGGCCACCATCTGATCCCACGTCGGCGGTGGCGGGGACACCAGATCCGGTCGGTACCAGAGCATCTGGGTATTGGTGGTCACCGGGGCGGCGAACAGCCTGCCCTGCCACGTCGCCGTCGCCAGCGGGCCGGGCAAGGTGTCGGTGCCGGCGTCGGCCTCGGCCAGCCCGGCCGGATCGTCGGACAGCGGCAGCGCCCAGCCCGCCTCGGCGAACTCCGCGGTCCACACCACGTCGAGAGCCATGATGTCCAACGTGCGGTCGTTACCGGTGATGCGCCGGGCCAGTTGCAGGCGCTGGTCGTCGGCGCCCTTGGGCAGGCTGAACTGCTCGATCCGGAACTTGCCGTCCAACTCCTCGTTACACCGGTTCGCGACGGCGGTGAAGGTGGCGGTCTCACTGGCCGGGGTGTAGAGGCTGACCACCCGTTCGTCGACGGCCGGCCCGCACGCCGAGATCGCCGACGCGGCGGTCACCACGGCCAGAACCGCCGCGCCGACTCGACGTGCCCGCGCCGCTATCACCACGAGGCGTACCTTAACCCGCCGCCGGACACCCCCGGCGAACAGACGCGAAGTCGCACGCATCGGAGCAAAAATGCGCGAGTTCGCAGGAAGGCAGGTCGTGGAGGCGGGGCGGTTACAGCGTCAAACGCGACAGCATGTCCCGGGCGCGCTCGGCGTTCTGCGGATCGCACAGCACGTCGTAACGCCCGGCCACGAGTTGCATGGTCGAGCTGAAATCCCTTGTGCCCTTTGACATCGCGTAGGGGATGGACGAGGTGATCAGACCGAAGACAACACCGGCGGCCACACCGACGAGCAGAGAGTGCAGCGGGTTGGGGCTGAAGAAACCCAGCACCAGGCCGATGAACACACCCAGCCAGGCACCGGTCAACATGCCGCCACCCAGCACCTTCGGCCAGCTGAGCCGCCCGGTGACGCGCTCCACCTGCATCAGGTCGACACCGACGATGGTCACCTGCTGGACCGGGAACTGGTTGTCGGCCAGGTAGTCGACAGCCTTCTGCGCCTCGGCATAGGTCGGATAGGAGCCGACCGGCCAGCCTTTCGGCGGCGTCGGCAGGCCGAGGGGACCCCGGCGCGCCGGACCCCCGGGAACCCCACCCGGGCCCTGCGCAGGCGGAAAGGGACTGGTCATGGTTGCTGATTCCCCTCTTTCGATTCGAACGATCCGTCACCACATACGCTAGGTTGAACAGCATGACAGCTGCCAGCGGCGACCCAGGGGAAAAGCCGCAGAACGAGGGCCGGCAACCGCCGGCGGGCGGCCATGAGGCCCCGCCCATCGAGCAGGCTCCCGCCTACGGCGGATACGACATTCCACCGGCGTACCCGTACCCGGCGCCGGGCGCGTTCCCACCGCCCGGGCAGGCCGCGCCGGGCTACCCGCCGGCCGGGGAGTTCGCACCGCAATACGGCGGCTACCCGCCGCCTCCGCCGCCGCCGCCGGGATACGCCCCGGCCCCGGAATACGGTATGGCCTATCCGGCCGGGTACGGCTACCCGCCGGGTTATCCCCCGCAGACCGGCACCAACAAACTGGCGATCGGCTCGATTGTCGCCTCGGTGATCGGTCTGCTGTGCGGCATCGGCTCCATCGTCGGGATCGTGCTCGGCGCGGTCGCCATCAACCAGATCAAGCGCTCCCGCGAGGACGGCTACGGCTTGGCCGTGGCGGGCATCGTCATCGGGGTGGCCTCACTGGTGTTCAGCATCATCTGGATGACCTATGCGTGGAATTAGCCTCGGGGGTTAGGCACCCGTCGGCGGTTCGAATGGGGCCGCCGTCCGAGACATCCCGGCCGCACGGCCCTTGGCCGCCACCACCAGAGCCATCTTGCGACTGGCCTCGTCGATCATCTCCTCGCCCAGCATCGCCGCGCCGCGGGCGCCGCCGGCGGCCGAGGTGTGCCATTCGTAGGCCTCCAGCACCAGTTCGGCGTGGTCGTAATCGTCCTGGTCGGGGGCGAAGATCTCGTTGCCCGCCGCGATCTGATCGGGGTGCAGCACCCATTTCCCGTCGTAGCCCAGCGCCGCCGACCTCCCGGCCACCCGCCGGAACGCTTCGACGTCACGCACCCTGAGGTAGGGTCCGTCGATCGCGGCCACCCCGTGGGCCCGGGCCGCGACCAGAATCCTCATCAGCACATAGTGGTAGGCGTCCCCGACGTCGTAGCCCTCTGGTTGCTCCCCGACCACCCGGGTACGCATCTGCAGGCTGGCCATCAGATCCGCCGGCCCGAGCACGAGGGCCTGCACCCGCGGAGCGCCCGCGATCGCGTCGATGTTGGTCAGCCCGGCCGCGTCCTCGATCTGCGCCTCGATCCCGATCCGGCCCGGCGGCAGACCATGGCTGCGCTCCACCTGGGTCAGCAACAGGTCCAGCGCATGGACGTGGGTCGCATCGGAGACCTTGGGCAACACGATCACGTCGAGGTATCCGCCCGCACCGGACACCACCTCGATCACATCGGTATGGGTCCACGGTGTGGTCCAGTCGTTGACCCGCACCCCCCGCAACTGGCCCGACCACCCCGGCCCGGCCAGTGCGGCAGCGACCCGGGTGCGGGCGGCAGCCTTGGCCTCGACGGCCACCGCGTCCTCGAGGTCGAGGAACACCTCGTCGGCCGCCAGGCCCTTGGACTTCTCGATCATTCGTGGATTGCTGCCCGGCACCGAGAGGCAGGTTCGCCGGGGGCGATAGGCGGGTCGATCGGTTCGGTCCACCCGCAGACTCCTACCCTCTGTAGTCATGGCGTCGGTGAACAGGGTATACGCGGCGCGACTGGCGGGAATGGTCGTGCTGGGACCAGACGGTGAATCTCTCGGCCGGGTGCGGGATGTGGTGATCAGCATCAGCCTCGTTCGCCAGCAGCCGCGGGTCTTGGGCCTCGTGGTCGAATTGCTCACCCGCCGAAGGATTTTCGTACCGATTCTGCGAGTCACCGCGATCGAACCCGATGCGGTGACCCTTACCACCGGCAACGTGTCGCTGCGCCGGTTCGCGCAGCGGCCCGGAGAGGTGCTGGTGCTGGGACAGGTGCTCGATACGCGGGTGCGGGTGGACGACCCCGAACAGGCGCAGCTGGCCGGAGTGGACGTGGTGGTGGTGGATCTGGCCATCGAGCAGACGCGCACCCGGGACTGGGTGGTCACCCGGGTGGCGGTCCGTAGCCAGCGCCGACTCGGGCGGCGCTCGGCGGTCGTGGTGGTCGACTGGCAGAACGTCACCGGACTCACGCCGTCCGGGCTGGCGATGCCGGGCCAGGATGTGGCCCACCTGCTGCATCAGTTCGAGGGCAGGCGGCCGATCGAAGTGGCCGACGCGCTGCGGGACCTGCCGGCCAAACGGCGAACGGAGGTCATCAACGCCCTCGACGACGAACGACTCGCCGACATCCTGCAGGAGCTCTCCGAGGACGACCAGACCGACCTGGTGCGCCAACTCGACACCGAGCGGGCCGCCGACGTGCTGGAGGCGATGGATCCCGACGATGCCGCCGACTTGCTCGGCGTGCTGAACCCGACCGAGGCCGAGGCGCTGCTGGGCCGGATGGACCCGGAGGACTCCGAGTCGGTGCGACGGCTGTTGAGTCACTCCCCCGACACCGCGGGTGGCCTGATGACCTCCGATCCGGTGGTGCTGGCCCCCGACACCACGGTCGCCGAGGCACTGGCCCGGGCGCGCGATCCGGACCTGACCCCGGCGCTGGCCTCGCTGGTGTTCGTCGTGCGCCCGCCGACCGCGACCCCCACCGGGCGCTACCTGGGTTGCGTCCATCTGCAGGCCCTGTTGCGCGAGCCGCCGGCTCATCTGGTCAGCGGTATCGTCGACGCCGATCTGCCCAGCCTGACCGCCGACTCGGCCCTCGGCGCGGTCACCCGCTATTTCGCCGCTTACAACCTGGTGTGCGGGCCGGTTGTCGACGACGAGGGGCACCTGCTCGGCGCGGTGACCGTCGACGACGTGCTGGACCACCTGCTGCCGCCGGACTGGCGGGACAGTTTCGAGGACGCTGCGGTGATCGGGGGCGGGCCGACGTGAGCGATCGACGCCAGCGACTGGACACCCCGGTAACCTCGCGTCGGCCGTCGTTCACCGTCGACCCGGAGGCCGTCGGCCGGTACAGCGAGTCGATCGCGCGGTTCCTGGGCACCGGACGCTACCTGCTGTGGCAGACCGTCCTGGTGATCGTATGGATCACGATCAATCTCTTCGCGGTCCGCCTGCGCTGGGATCCCTACCCGTTCATCCTGTTGAATCTGGCGTTCTCCACCCAGGCCGCGTATGCGGCACCGCTGATCCTGCTGGCGCAGAACCGCCAGGAGAACCGGGACAAAGTCGCGCTCGAGGAGGACCGCCGACGCGCCCAGCAAACCAAGGCCGACACGGAGTTCCTGGCCCGGGAGCTGGCCGCGCTGCGACTCGCGGTCGGCGAAGTGGCCACCCGCGACTACCTGCGCCGGGAACTCGAGGAGGTCCGCGAGCTCCTCGATGCGCTGCACGCCGAGAAGCCACCATCGCGGAAAAAGGACTCCGCGGAACGCCGGGCCAAGAAGATCGGCGGATAACAACTGGCCAATGCGTTTCCCAGGTATCCCCCGCTTAGGTATGGTGACGGGGTTCACAAGATCGGAATCCTCAGCAAGGACGGGCTAGTGCGGAAAAGGCACCGGGGCAACCGGGCGGTTCGGACGCCGGCTTTCGGTATCGCCGTGCTGACCCCGGTCGTGCTCGCCGGCGCCGTCGCAGCCGGTCCCGCCCGGGTTCCGGGGCCGGTCGCCGGCGACAGCGTGGCCGCGCCGGCCGCCGTCGAGCCCGTCCGGACCGACGGTGTCTCGGTGGTGGCGATGGCCAAGCCGCCGGCCGATTTCCGCTTCGCGGCCACCACGCTCGGACCTCCCCCGCCCGCCGCCGTCATCGGCTCAGCCGGCGGCATGCGCATCCCTTCGATGGCGCTGTCTGCCTACCGCAAGGCCGAGCAGACCATGGCCGCGACGTCGCCCGGCTGCGGGGTGAGCTGGAATCTGCTGGCCGGGATCGGCCGCATCGAGTCCTCACACGCCAACGGCGGGGCGACCGATTCCAGCGGAACCGCCGTCCGTCCGATCTACGGCCCGTCGCTGGACGGCAGCCTGCCGGGCAACGAGGTCATCGTGCAGAGCAATCTCGGCGGGCGGACCGTCTATGCCCGTGCGATGGGCCCGATGCAGTTCCTGCCCGGAACCTGGTCGCGGTTCGCCGCCGACGGCGACGGTGACGGCAAGGCCGACCCGCAGAACCTTTTCGACGCCTCCCTGGCGGCGGCCCGGTATCTGTGCAGCGGCGGGCTCAACCTGCGCAACCCGGCACAGGTGCTCACCGCGATCCTGCGCTACAACAACTCCATGCCCTACGCCCAGAACGTCCTCGGCTGGGCGGCGGCCTATGCCACCGGTGTCGCGCCCATCGACCTGCCGCCGATCGTCGGACCGGTGCCGGCCCTGGGCGACCTCCACATCGACAAGCCCGGGGGACTCGGGCCGGAGATGCTCGGCCTGCCCGACGGTGATCCGATGGCCCAGTTCATGGGCAACAGCGCCGCCGCCGGGCAGATGCTGCCGGGACCGGCGGCCGGGGCGGCTGAGGCCGTGCTGCCCGAACACGGGTGCCAGGTCATCTGCATGGCCTCCCAGTTGGCACCGTCGGCCGACCCCGCGCCGACGAATCTCCCACCGTGGATGCAGCCGATGCCCTGGATGGCCCCCCAGCCGTTGATCGCCCCGCAGGGCCCGCTGCCCGGAATGGCACCCATGCCCGGTCCCGCACCGCTGCCCGGCACGGTGCCGTTGCCCGGTATGGCACCACTGCCCGGACCCGCTGAAGCCGCCCCGCCGGCCGCCCCGCCACTGCCGGGTATGCCGCCGGCCGACGCCGCCCCCGTCCCGCAGACACCACCCGGGATAGCTCCGCCGCCCGGACCCACTCCGGACGCCCCGCCGGCCGCCGCGCCGACGACCCTGCCGCCGGTGCACGGCGCGCTACCCGGTCCGCCCAGCTGACCTGGCGCCGCAGCGGCGCCCAACTGATCCCACGCCGGATGAGGCCCATAGACTCGGCGGCGATGAGCAACGAACTCGAGAAGGCCGTCCGCGCCGCCCTGGGCAAGGTCATCGATCCCGAACTCCGGCGGCCGATCACCGAACTCAACATGGTCAAGAACGTCACGGTCGCCGATGACGGCGCCACCCGGGTGGAGATCTACCTGACCACCGGCGCCTGCCCGAAGAAGACCGAGATCACCGAACGGGTCACCGCCGCGGCGGCCGACGTGCCGGGCACCGGCACGGTGACCGTCGATCTCGACGTGATGAGCGACGAGCAGCGCACCGAACTGCGCAAGCAGTTGCGCGGCGACGCGGCCGAACCGGTCATCCCATTCGCCCAGCCCGGGTCGCTGACCCGGGTCTACGCCGTC
>SYAB01000411.1 GCA_005787665.1 Actinomycetota bacterium | reverse complement strand
GCTGCCGTTCTATCACGATATGGGGCTGATGCTCGGGAGCGCGGGTCCCATCCTCGACGGGTGCGGTGCCGACCTGTTGAGCCCGCTGGCGTTCCTGGCCCGGCCCGCCCGGTGGCTGGACGCCCTGTCGAGGCATCAGAAGACGTTCTCGGCGGCGCCGAACTTCGCCTTCGACCTCACCGCCCGCCGCACCACGGATGCCGAGTTGGACGGTCTGGATCTCAGCGGTGTCCTCGGGATCATCAACGGGGCCGAGCGCATACACCCGTCGACCCTGGTCCGGTTCAACGAGCGTTTCGCCCCCTCGGGATTTCGGCCGGAGATGGTGCTGCCCTCGTACGGCCTCGCGGAGGCGACCGTCTTCGTGGCGAGCGGCAGCGAGGGCCGGGCTCCGGGGGTGGTCGAGTTCGACGCCGAACAACTCAGCCGGGGAACCGCCGTGCGCAGTCCCGGCGGGACGCCCCTGCTGCGCTACGGCCTACCCGAGTCGCCGGTGGTGCAGATCGTCGACGCCGACACCTGCCGGCCCTGTCCGGACGGCACCGTCGGCGAGATCTGGACCCACGGCGACAACGTGTCGGCCGGCTACTGGCGCAAACCGGAGCAGACGGGGTCGGCCTTCGGCGCGACCCTGATCGACCCGCCGGAGGGCGCCCCCGCGACGGACTGGCTGCGTACCGGCGACCGCGGCTTCGTGTCCGAGGGGGAGCTTTTCATCGTCGGCCGGATCAAGGACATGCTGATCGTGCGCGGCCGCAACCACTACTCCGAAGACATCGAGGCGACGGTGCAGCGGATCACCCGCGGGCGGGTGGCGGCAATCGCGGTCTCCGACGAGCAGACCGAACAGTTGGTGACGATCGTCGAACTCAAGGACGATGACGGCACCGACGCGCTGGCGCTGGTCAAAAGTGATGTGACGGCAGCGATTTCACGCGCACACGGCCTACAGGTCACCGATATCGTGCTGGTCGAACCCGGATCCATCCCGACGACCACCAGCGGCAAGATCCGTCGTTCCGCATGCGTGGAGAAGCACCGGCAAGGGCGGTTCGTCCGGCTTGACGCCTAGCGGGCAACTCTGCCGTTGCTGGCCGCCGCCGCGTCAGCGGCCGGGCGAGGAGAAGCTGCTGTCGATCAGCGCCAGCATCTGCGAGATCGGGTCGGTCCCGACATCGTCCCCGAACGCCGCCTGGGTGGCCGGCGCGGTGATCTCGGCGGGGTCATAGCCGTTGACCGGGTCGACGGTGATCGGCGCGGTCGCCGGATCGTCGGCGCGCGCGTAGCCGGCATCGACCATGGGCTGCAGGATGGCGTCCAGGCGGTTCAGGGTGTCCTCGTCGACGCCGAGGTACTTGAACGGCAGCACCAGCGGCAGATGCTGTTCGGGAATCAGATACGTGGTGGTCTTGGCGCCCCGGGAGTTGACGGTGGTGCGGATGTTTCGGGCCGGCACCATGCTCGGATCGGTGAACGCCACTGCGGTATGCCCGGTCGCCAGGCCTGCGATCGAGTTCAGTAGGGACATCCAGTTATCCGGCCGGTCCGGCCAGTCGGCGATGCTGTCGTAGGCCGAGACGAATGAGTAGGTGTCGTACTGGCTCTCCACCGGCGGGGGAATCACGAAATCCAGCGAGGGGACCATGCTGCCCACCGGGAAGTTCCGCCGCAGAAACCCGTCCCCCCAGCCATGCTGGCCGATCGGGTCGCCGTACACCGCGAAGGACAACTGATCCGGGGGCGGCGCGTTGGGGTCACTGGCCAGTCGAGCCTGAACGGCATTGAGGACCATGGCTCCCTCGGAGAGCCCCAGCACCGTTCCCGGACCACCCTCGTCGACCGCACGGATGACATTGCCTGCGCCCTCGTCCACCGACTCACCGACGCTCGGACCGTCCAGACCCAGTCCGGGGAACTCGTCGTCGATCTTGCCGATGCCGGGGAAGAGCCGCTCCAGAGTGTGGCCCTGGACCTGCCCGGCCGGGTAGTCGACGATCTGCCGGTCCAGGTGCGGGAACCATTGGGCGCCGGTGCGCCGGATGTACTCCTCGTAGGGAATGCCCGCAACGTGCGCGCCGCCGAGGGCGTACCCGCGACCCGGGGTGCCGAGTTGCGTCGTGGTGTCGCCGGCACCGGAGGGCGAGGAGCGGTCCTCGGCTCCCGCCGCCACCGGGCTGGCGAACACACCCAGCAGCACCGCCCCCGTAGCGACCAGCTTGTTCATGCTTGAGCACTCCCCTGCGATGGCACTCGTGACGGCCACCAGTTCGCCTTTCCGACGAGGGTAGCCGTGGCAGGCACCAACACCGTGCGGACCAGGAAGGTGTCCAACAGAATCCCGGCACCGATGACGAAGCCGCCCTGGACAACCGTACCAATGCTGGAGAACAGCAGACCCCACATGGACGCGGCGAAGATCAACCCGGCGGCGGTGATCACCCCACCCGTCGACGACAGCGTCCGGACGACGCCAAGTCGGGTGCTGCCCGGAGACTCGTCGCGCAACCGGGAGGCGAAGAGGAGGTTGTAGTCGGCTCCCACGGCGACCAGTACGACGAAGGCCAGCGGCGGCACCGTCCAGTGCAGCGGTTGACCCAACCCGTACTGGAAGGTCAGCACCCCGATACCCAGGGCGGCGAAGTACGAGATCACCACCGAGCCCACCAGATACAGCGGTGCGACGAAGGCCCGAAGCAGCAGCATCAGGGTCAGCAGCACGACCACGGCGGTGGCGCTGACGATGAATCCGATGTCCGCGCGGTAGTAATCGCGAGTGTCGCGCAGGGCGGCTGGATACCCCCCGATCGAGATGGTGGCACCGGCCAGGCTGGTGTTCGGCTGCGCTGAGCGGGCGGTGTCGAGGATGGTGTTCACCTGGTCCATGGCCGCCGAGCTGAAAGGGTCGAGCGTGGTGAACACCAGGTAGCGCGCCCAGTGTCCGTCGCGCGAGATGAAGGTTCTCGAGGCAGCCTGAAAATCGGGGGTTTCCAGGACCTCCGGCGGAATGTTGAACCCCGCCATCGATGGGGCGGCGGCGTCCTGCTCCATCGACAGCAGAAACGCCGCCGCCTGGTCCAGTCCGGTTCGCATGACCTCGATCTGCCGCACGACCTCATCGACTCCGGCCGCGACGTCCTGACTACCGTCGGCGGCCCGGTCGGCCTGCTGACGGAACTCGGTGATGGTGCTCTGAGCCCCGGCGGGGGTATCGAGCCCCATGGTGCGCATCACGTCGGTCAGGCCGGCGAAAGCATCCCGCAGACGCTTGAGCGTCACAGCGAGGGATTCGGTGTCTTGGAGCGACGCGAGCTGCCCGGCCAGGTCGTTGATCTTGTCGATGGTCCCGGCGTTGCGGGCGTCGACCAGACGCTGGAAGTGACCGCGGGTCTCGCTGCAGGACGGGTTGAGATCACAGACCACATTGCCGTGCAGCGCCGTCAGCACCGGACCCACCCAGCCGAGTACGTCGCGCCCGGCCTGATAGCTCACTCCCAGGGAATTGCCGAGTTCGTTGACGGCGTTGACCAGTTTGGCCGCGATCTCGACGTTGCGCACCAATGTGTCGCCGCTGTAGTCGACTCTCAAGGCGGTGAAGGCCTCGACCATCCCAGCAATGTTCGTGGCGAGTTCGTTGACCTGCACCCGCACGTCGACGAGCCCGGTCGCCAGGGAGTTGGCCCCCGTGGACAGCCGGTTGAGACCGTCCATGTTCTCCGAGATCGTGGCCGAGCCGTCGCTGAGCCGCTCGCCGACGAGGCCCGCTTGATACGTGGCCCGGAACTCTCTGGGCACCGTTCCCAGCGGTCTGGTGATGCCGTTGACCATCCCGATGTCGGGGAGTTGGCTGATGCGGTCGGCCAACTGTTCCATGTCGGCCAGCGCCCGTGGGGTGCGAAGGTTGCGGTCGGACCGGATCAGGACGTAGGAGGGGATGAACTGGTTCAGGTCGAAGTGCCGCTCCAACGCCCGGTAACCCACCGAACTCGGGCTCGAGGGCGCCACCGCCTTGCGATCGTCGTAATTGAATCGCGCCGTCCCCACACTGCCGGCCAGCAGTGCCAGGATGAGCAGACTGCCCGCCAGGTAGGCCAGTGGTCGGCGAACGATGCGGATTCCGGAGCGCCGCCACAACCCCGCGGTCATCTCGCGGCGCGGTGCAACCCAGCCGCGACGTCCGAACACGAGCAGGATGGCCGGCAGCAAGGTCAACGCCGCCAGCCATGCCACCCCCACCCCGACGGCGGAGGACACCCCCACGGTGGAGAAAACCCCCATCCGGGCAAAGCTGATCGCCAGGAACGTCAATCCGATGGTGGCCGCCGACGCCGTGATCACCTTGCCCACCGAGTGCAGCGCCAAACGCACCGCATCGTCTGAGGTCTCCCCCCGCCGCACATAGTCGTGGTAGCGGCTGATGAGGAACACCGCGTAATCCGTTCCGGCGCCGGCGATGATCGCGCTCAGCAGAACGATGGCCTGATTGGACACCCCCAGGCCGGTCGCGTCGGAGAGCCCGGCGACCGCGGCCTGTGCGATCACCAGCGACATCCCGATCCCGATCAACGGGACCAGCATGGTGACCGGATTGCGGTACACGACCAGGAGCACCAGCAGCACCAGCACCGCGATCGCGATCTCGATCGGTGTGCGGTCGCGCTGCCCGGCGACCGTGAGGTCGGCCACGGTGGCGGCCGGACCGGACAAGTGCACCTCCAGCCCACTGTCCGCGGTGTTCTGCGCGATGAGACCGGACACCCGGTTGAAGGCAGCGAAGGACTCCGGCGTCCCCAGCGCGCCGGACAATCCGACCGGCACCACCCAGGCCTTGCCGTCCTCGCTCGTCAAGAACGTCCGCAACGCCGGTGTTCCGACGAAGTCCTGCACCATGACCACGTCGGAGTCGTCCCGCAGCGCTTGGACCAGCCTGCGGTAGGTGGGCTCGTGGTCGCCGACTCCACGTTCGTCGCTCAGCAGCACCAGGAGCAGATCGTCGGTCCCGGTCTCGGCGAAACCCTTCGTCATCTCCCGGGCCGCGACACTGGAGGGCGCATTCCCGGGCAGCATGGCCAGTGGATTCTTCTGCGCCATCTCGTCGAGGGTCGGAACGGACTGCGGCAGGAACACCGCTATCGCCACCCAGATCAGGATGACGGCGGCGGGCCAACGCACGACGAGACCGGCTAGTCGCCGCATGACCTAGACACCACGGCCCCAGTCGCCGCACTCCGCGACCTGCCGACATACCGACGCCATCGCCTCGATGTACCGGGCGATCGACTTCCGGGCGACGGGATTGTCCGGCCCGAGTACCGCCATCGCGGTTCCGGCGTCGTAGAGGAAGATATAGATGGTCAGCTGGTAGGAGAACCGGCCGTCGGAGTAGATCCCGATGTTGTTGGAGTAGCCCAAATCGGTCGCGGCGAGGATGGCGTTGAGGGGGGCCGCCTTGCCGTGCAGGAAGTTGGCGACCGGAAAATTGGGGCGCGGCGTCTCCAGCCAGGGAGCCAGTTCGAGCACCCGGTAGTAGGGAACCCGCGCCAGCTTCTGGCCCGAGTCGAACGACTCCTGGGCCGCCCAGGCGGCCTCCCCGAACGAGGTCGCGGCGATCGGCACCGTGATCGGTACCAGACCGGTGAACCACCCCTGCGTGGAGAAGTTGTCCGACGTCCGCCGGGTGTCGCGGGGGGTGAGCCCGTAGTACGTGACGGCCCCGGTCAACTCGTGTTCGACCTTGGCGCTGCAGGCGAACAGACCGCCGACGAAACGCACTCCGGTCGCGGCGCAGGCAGCCTCGAAACGCCCTGTCTGCTCGGCGTCCATGATCATCTCTCCGGACATCTGAGCGGCGGTCGGCTCGAGGGCGTTCCCCAGCGGCAGCGGGAACTCCGGCAAGGTGCCGCCATTGTTCTCAGCAAACTCGATCCAGGCCTGAACCTCGGGAGAGTCGACGGTCAGTGCCGAGTTCGCCGCACGCTCCTGTACGCAGAACTCGTCGAAACTGCCGGCATCCGGCAGCGCCATCGGCTGCCCGGTCAGGGTCAGCGAGGTGTACATGCCGTGGGCCTCGAGCATGGTGATGCCGATCAGCGCGGCATCACCATGAACATGGTCGATGCTGGCGTAGAAGTCGAAGTGATCGTCACTTTGAACGATGCCGAAGGAAAAGCAGCCCCATTCCATCGGCGTCGGTATGTCCACCATGTGCTTACGTGCGTCTTCGGCACTCATCTCGCCGTGATTGACCGGCTCGAATTCGATCTCCTCGGGATCGACCATGGTGCGTCGGCCGATTTCTCCGTCGCCGTCGTATTCGAACCAGCTGCGGTAGGTGTCGTGCCGCCGCAGGTAGGCGTTGATGGCGTGGTTCATCGCCGAGATATCGCACTGCCCGGGGACTTCGCAGGTGGCGATGATCTGCCTGGAGTAGTCCAATCCCGCGGCGTCCTGGTGATACACCCCGCGGATGTGCTGTGCCTGCATGAAGCTGACCGGAACCGGGCTGACCGGCGCCGCGAGCGCCTTCTCCTTCGCCGCTTGGGTCGGGTGCCAGGAAATCAGCACGCCCGCACTCGGCGACCAGTCGTCGACCGTACCGACGGTGATCTTCCCGATCTGCAAGGTTCCCCTCCCGGCTGCGAACGGCTGTCACGCCCCACCACGACCCGCGCGCGACGCCGCGCTCGGGCTCCAAGATAGTCGCCCCCCGGCGTCCACCCCGTCGGCGCAGGCGCCCGACCGGAACGGGTCTGGGCAACACCCCCGTCAGCAACCGTGCGATACTGGCCGGCAGGAGATGAGCCGGCCTCCGCTGGGCCAATTCGGAGAGCCGCGTGGTGCCTGCGGGATTCCCGGCGGAGTATCACACCGGGCGAAGCAAGGGGTCCGTCCACATGGCGACGAGCGAACAGCGGACGGATCAGCCACCCCGTTTCGCGATCGTCGGTTATGCGGCGCGACTGCCCGGTGCCGACGACGCCGACGGATACTGGGAGGTGCTGCGCTCCGGCCGGGAGGCGATCTCGGAGGTGCCGGCAGACCGGTGGGATGTCGACGAGTTCTTCGACCCCGATCCCAACACTCCCGGAAAGGTCGTCAGCCGCCGGGCCGGCTTCGTCGATGACGTCACCGGTTTCGACGCACCCTTCTTCGGTATCTCCGCTCGCGAAGCGGGGTTCATCGATCCGCAGCACCGACTGCTTCTGGAGACCGCCTGGCGGGCGGTCGAGCACTCCGGCACCGCGCCGACGGCGTTGGCGAACACCAGAACCGGCGTCTTCGTCGGGTTGTCCACCCACGACTACCTGGGCATGGCCTCCGACACCCTGACCTACCCGGAGATCGAGGCCTACCTGGCCATCGGCACGTCGGGCGCGGCCGGAGCGGGCCGGATCAGCTACCGGCTGGGACTGCAGGGGCCCGCCGTCACCGTCGACACGGCGTGCAGCTCGTCGTTGGTGGCCATTCACCTCGCCTGTCAGGCGTTGCAACTGGGCGAGTGTGATCTCGCGCTGGCCGGCGGGGCCAACGTCCTGCTCAGCCCGGCCACCATGATCACCTTCTCGCAGTCGCGGATGCTCGCGCCGGACGGTCGCTGCAAGACCTTCGACGCGGCGGCCGACGGCTATGTGCGCGGCGAGGGCTGCGGCGTCCTGGTGATCAAACGTCTCGAGGACGCCGTGCGCGACGGTGACCGGATCCGGGCGGTGATCCGCGGTAGTGCGGTCAACCAGGATGGCGCGTCCGGCGGTTTGACGGTGCCCAACGGGATCGCCCAGCAGCGGGTGATCTCCGAGGCGCTGGAACGGGCCGGCCTGACCGCCGCCGAGGTCGACTATCTGGAAGCGCACGGGACCGGAACCTCGCTCGGCGATCCGATCGAGGTACAGGCCGCGGCGGCCGTCCTCGGCCCGGACCGCGACCCCGCACACCCCCTGCTGATCGGCTCGGCGAAGACGAATATCGGGCACCTCGAGGCCGCCGCCGGGGTCGCCGGGGTGCTCAAGGTGGTCCTGGCACTGGAGCATTCCGAACTGCCCCGGCATCTCAACTTCCGCAACCCGTCCCCGCATATCCCGTGGGACCGGATCCCGGTGCGGGTGGTGGAGGAACCTCTCGAGTGGCGCCGCGGCGACCGCCCCCGGGTCGCCGGTGTGAGTTCCTTCGGGTTCTCCGGAACGAACGCCCACGTCGTGATCGAGGAGGCTCCGCAGGTTCCGGTTGCCGAACCCGCCGAACCGGCGGACCCGCGTCACTTCACGATCCTGCCGCTGTCCGCTCGCACGCCCGCCGCCCTCGCCCAGACCGCGAGGAACTACCTCGACTTCCTGGCCGATGACCCGGGGGCTGCGCTGGCCGACCTGTGCCTGACGGCCGGCGCGGGTCGGGCGCACTTCGAACACCGGGCCGCGGCCGTGGTGAACTCGGTCGATTCGGCCCGCGACGTGCTTGCCGCGCTGGCCGACGACCGGCCATCCGCCGGCCTGGTGCGCGGCGAGAGTGCGGGCCCTCCCAAGACCGCGTGGTTGTTCCCCGGGCAGGGCAGCCAGTACATCGGGATGGCGCGCGAGTTGTTCGACACCGAACCGGTGTTCGCCGAGACCATGCGACGGTGCGCCGAGGCGGTCAGCGGCATCCTGAAACGCCCCCTGCTGGACATCGTCTTCGACGTGGACGGCGGGCCGGATGCCGCGGCGACCTTGCAGCAGACCCACTACGCCCAACCTGCGATATTCGCCGTCGAGATGGGCCTGGCCCGACTCTGGCAGTCCTGGGGTTTCGAGCCCGACGTGGTGATGGGCCACAGTGTGGGTCAGTACGCGGCGGCGTGCGTGGCGGGGGTGTTCAGCCTCGAGGACGGTGCCCGGCTCCTCGCCGAGCGCGGGCGCCTCTTCGGCGCCGAGCCCGCCGGCGGCCGGATGGCGGCGATCTTCACCGACCCGGACCGCGTCGAGCGACTGCCCGACGAGTTTCCCAGTCTCTCGGTTGCCGCGTACAACGGCGCCAACACCGTGCTGTCCGGGCCGGGCGCCGACCTGGAACGGGCGGTGGCACGTCTGAGCGCCGACGGCATCCGGTGCGACTGGCTCGACACCAGCCACGCCTTCCACTCGGCGTTGCTGGATCCGGCGCTAGACGCATTCGAGCACTACGCCGACAGCATCGAATTCGGCCCGCCGCAAAGAATTCTGATCTGCAACCGGACCGGAGCCGCCCTGGGCCGCACTGCGACGCTGGATGGCGCCTACTGGCGCCGGCACGCACGGCAGCCCGTGCAATTCGCCCGAGGGGTTGCGACGCTGGCCGAACTCGGTTGCACGATGCTGCTCGAGGTCGGCCCGCAACCGGTGCTGGCCCCCACGGCGCTGAGGGCCTGGCCGGACCCGGCCAGCGCTCCCAAAGTCGTCGCATCGCTACGCCGGAACCGCGCCGACCACCGCCAGATCACCGAAGCGCTGGCAGGCCTCTACGTCGCGGGCCACCTGCCCGACTTCGACGTCGTCACCGGGCCGGCTGGTGCTCTGGACCTACCGGGCTACGCATTCGAGCATCGCCAGTACTGGTTCGCCGAGCACCGGGTCCGCCCCGGCCGACCGGCGGAGATCGACGCCGACGGCCTCCGTTACGAAGTCCGCTGGCGACCGACAGTACCTGCCTCGGCCGGGGAGTACGGCGCCGATCCGCTGTGGTTGATCGTGGGCGACGCCGCCGGGCCGGTTGCGGATACGCTCACCATCGGCGGCAGGCGGGCCCGCGCAATCGGGTTGCCGGGATCCGACGACGACGAAAAGGCACTGGTCGCCGAGTTGCGTGCGGTGACGCAGGACGCGTCCACCGTGCACATCCTGCACGTCGGCGCCCTCGAACCGGTATCGGGCTCGGACGGGTCGATGCGATCCCTGCTTCGCATGCAGCACCGTGTCCTCGGCGGCACCCAGCGGCTTTTCCGGGCGGCCGCCGCAGCCGATCTGCCGGGCTCGGTCTGGGTGGTCACCCGGGGCGCGCAACGTGTGATCGACGGCGACACCGTGCTACCGGAACAGACCAGCCTGTGGGGCTTCTGCCGGGCCGCTGCGCTGGAGTACCCGCGGGTGTGGGGCGGGCTGGCGGACATGTCCGTCGGGGAACCCGGCGAGTGGGCGCTACTCATCCGTCATATCGGCGACCCTTCGCCCGGCGATGATCAGATCGCGTTACGCCCAGGCGGCGTCTATGTCCCGCGCCTGGTCCGCCGGACCGGCCGGCAGAACTCGGACGGTCTTCGATTGCGCCCTGGCGCAAGCTATCTCATCACCGGCGGCCTGGGGGGAATCGGGCTGGAGATCGCCGCGCATCTGGCCGCGCGAGGCGCCCGCCACCTGGTGCTGACCAGTCGCCGTGCGCCCGACGACGGCACCCGCGCCGCCATCGCGGCCCTGAGCGCGGGATCCGACTGCGACATCCGGGTCATCACCGCCGACGTTGCCGACCCGCATGACGCGGCACGCCTGTTGGCGACCATCCACACCGACGTGGCACCCCTGGCCGGAGTGGTCCACGCGGCCGGCGAGAATTCGACCACCCCACTGGCGTCGCTGGACGCGACTGAGCTGGATCGGGTATTCGCCGGAAAGGTTTGGGGTGCTTGGCATCTCGGGGAGGCCGCCCCGGACCTGGACCTGGACTTCTTCCTGACCATCTCCTCGATCTCCTCGGTATGGGGCAGCTTCGGGCAGAGCGCCTACTGCGCCGCCAACGCCTATCTCGACGGGTTGACCTGGAGACTGCGTGAGCGCGGAGTGCCTGCGGTCAGCATCAACTTCGGGCCCTGGTCGACCGGGGAGGCCGACGGAATGGTCGACCAGGACGTGCGCGCGCAACTCGAACGGCGCGGGGTGCACACCCTGTCGGCCGCCGATGCCCTGGCCGCGATGTCCGACGCGATCGTGGCGGCCGGATCCGGCACCCCCGAGTCGGTGGTGGCGCGGATCGACTGGGCCCGATTCCTTCCGGTCTATCTGCAGGCGGGTCGCCGCCCACTGCTCGACGACGTCGGCCGCGCGGTGGCGCCCGCATCCGAGAACCCGAGCCTGCCGCAGCGCACGCCGCTGGTGGACCGTCTCACCGCGGCACCGGCACAGCAGCGCCGCAAGCTGGTGCTGGACTTCCTTCGCGAGACCGTTGCCGAGGTGACCCGAATCGACGTGGCCGACATCCGCGAGGACGCCGGGTTCTTCGACCTCGGGATGGACTCGCTGATGGCGATCGAACTTCGCCGCAGACTTGAGCAATCGATCGGCCGGGAACTGCCCGCGACGCTCGCCATGGATCATCCGCGCCTGTCCAACGTCGCGGATTACCTGCTCAGCGACGTGCTCAACCTCAGCGAGCGGACAGCGGCCGCCCCCGCCGTCACACCCGCTGTTTCCTCGGCATCGGCGGGCGACGAACCGATCGCCATCATCGCGGTGGCCTGCCGCTTCCCGGGCGCCCCAGACCCCGACGCGTACTGGCAGGTGCTGTCGGGCGGGGTGGACGCCATCCGGGAGATTCCCGAGGACCGCTTCGACGTCGACGAGTTCTACGACCCCGACCAGCAGACCCCGGGCAAGATCTACACCCGCGAGGGTGGCTACCTCGAACGGGTCGACGAGTTCGATCCGGAGTTCTTCGGTATCTCGCCGCGCGAGGCCATCTGGATCGATCCTCAGCAGCGTCTGATGTTGGAGGTCGCCTGGGAAGGTCTCGAGCGGGCCGGGTACTCCCCGGCGTCGCTGCGCGGTAGCCAGACCGGCGTCTTCGTGGGAGTCGGCGCCAACGAGTACGCCCACCTGATGTCCGGGGATTCGGTAGAGAACCTGGAGGCGTACTTCATCACCGGCAATGCGCTCAACGCCGTCGCCGGCCGGGTCGCCTTCACCCTCGGCCTGGAGGGGCCGGCGGTGGCGATGGACACCGCATGCAGTTCCTCGCTGGTCGCGGTCCACCAGGCCGCTCAGGCCCTGCGCTCCGGCGATTGCGATATGGCCCTCGCCGGCGGGGTCAACGTCCTGCTCAGCCCGGCGTCCATGGTTGCCGCCTCGCGGGCTCGGATGCTCTCACCCGATGGACGGTGCAAGACCTTCGACGCCGACGCCGACGGGTACGTGCGGGGCGAGGGCTGCGGTGTGTTGGTGCTCAAACGGCTCAGCGACGCCCAGCGGGACGGCGACCGGATCTGCGCGGTCATCCGCAGCAGCGCGGTCAACCAGGACGGCGCCTCCAGCGGCCTGACGGTGCCGAATGGCGGCGCTCAACAACGCCTGATCCGGGCGGCGTTGACCCGCGCCGGTCTGACCGGTCCCGATGTCGACTATCTGGAAGCACACGGCACCGGCACACCGTTGGGCGACCCGATCGAGGTGCAGGCCGCGGCCGCGGTCTACGGCGAGGGACGTGATCCGCATCGGCCGCTGCTGATGGGAACGGCGAAAACCAATGTCGGGCATCTGGAATCGGCGGCCGGCGTCGCCGGTCTGATCAAAGTCGTCTTGTCGCTGCAGCATGAACTGCTTCCGCAGAACCTGCACTTCCATCATCCGTCCCCGCACATCCCCTGGGACTCGCTACCGGTTCAGGTCGTGGACGCCCCGCGGCCCTGGCACCCGGAGGGCCGGCCGCGGCGTGCCGGTGTCAGTTCATTCGGCTTCACCGGCACCAACGCCCATGTGCTGATCGAGGAGGCGCCGCGACCTGACGTCCCCGACAGCACCGACCCCGCCAACACCGACCCGACCGGTGTCCCCCACGAACCCTGGAGCGTGCTGCCACTGTCGGCGCGCTCCTCGTCGGGTCTGATCGCTCTGGCGCACCGCTACCTGTCCTGGTTCGAGGAGAACCCCGAGGCCGCGATCGCCGACGTATGCTTCGCCGCCGGGGCCGGCCGGTCACACTTCGAGCACCGGGCTGCGCTGGTGGCCAGCACGGTGCCCGAGGCACAGCTGCTGCTCGAGGACCTGGTCGCCAATCGGCAACGACCGGGCGTGCTGCGCGGCGAGTGCACCGACCCGCCCAACACCGCCTGGTTCTTCCCCGGCCAGGGCAGTCAGTACCCCGGTATGGCACGGGAATTGTTCGACACCGAACCGGTCTTCGCCGACACCGTGCGACGCTGCGCTCAGGCCGTCGATCCGATCCTGCCGCGTCCGCTGCTCGAGGTACTGCTGTCCGATGATCGCGAGGCCGCGGAAACGTTGCGGCACACGTCTTTTGCCCAACCGGCGATCTTCGCCGTCGAGATGGGCCTGGCCCGGTTGTGGCAGTCCTGGGGCATCGAGCCCGATGTGGTGCTGGGCCACAGTGTCGGGCAGTACGCCGCCGCCTGCGTGGCGGGCGTGTTCAGCCTCGAGGACGGGGCCCGGCTGATCGCCGAACGGGGGCGGCTGTTCGGCAGCCTGCCGGCGGGCGGCCGCATGGTCGCGGTATTCGCCGACCCGGAATATGTGGTGGCAGCGGCCGAGGACTTCCCGCTGGTCTCGGTCGGCGCCTACAACGGTCGCAACACGGTGTTGTCAGGTCCCGGAGAGGACCTCGAGCGGATCGTCGCCGTCTGCAGCCAGGACGGCACCCGCTGCACGTGGCTGGAGACATCGCACGCCTTCCACTCCGAGCTGCTCGAACCGGTCCTCGACGAGTTCGAGTCCTTCGCAGGCCAATTCGCTTTCACGGCGCCCACCCTGCCGCTGGTCTGCAACAGGACGGGCGCGGTACTGACCACCGAAACCCCGCTGAACGCCCAGTACTGGCGCAGACACTCCCGCCAGCCGGTGCAGTTCACCGAAAGCGTCTCCGCGGTGGCGGCGTTGGGCTGCTCGGTATTGATGGAGATCGGCCCGCAACCGATCCTCACCGCCGCCGCCCTGCAGATCTGGCCGGACTCCGCGCCCACGCCGAGCACGATCGTGTCCCTCCGCAAGGGCGCCAACGCCCAGCGCCAGATGAGCGAAGCGCTGGCCGCGGCCTATGTGCGCGGACACCGGCCCACTTTCGCCGCTCGGCAACACGCCGCCGCCGCGAAGCTGCAACTGCCCACCTACCCATTCCAGCGCCACCGCTACTGGCCGAAGGCCTCCGGCTTCTCCGGCGGGGGTGTCGACGGCGCACGGATGTCGGGAATCCTGGACAGCGCGAAGGATCTGGCCTCAGGTGACACCGTCTACAGCACAGTGTTGTCGGTGCGGACGCAACCCTGGCTGGCCCACCATGTCATCTACGGCACGGTGGTCGTTCCGGGGGCAACCTACGCGTCCATGGCACTGGCCGCGGTAGGAGCACCGGCACGGGTCCAGGAGGTCTTCTTCTACGAACCGATCATTTTGCCGGAGAAGGCTTCTCGTGAAGTCCAACTGACGTTGCACCCCTTGGACTCCGAAGAGGGTTGGACATTCCGGGTGCACAGCCGACCCTACGGGGCGCGCGATGCCGAATGGTCGCTCAACGCCGACGGAACGATCCGCACCGGACCACGCCCCGATGACGCGCCGGCACCCGAGGAGCCGATCGACGAGGCGACCGAACGGTTGACCCGCACCAACCCACAGCAGTTGTTCGAGATCTTCGGCGATATGGAACTGATGTGGGGCCCCACCTGGTCGACCTCGCTGAAGTCGTTGTGGGTCGGCTCGGGGGAGGCGATCGGTGACATCTCCGTCGGCGCGGAACTCGCCGAGCACCTGGGCAGCGAGCCCATCCACCCCGTGCTGCTGGATCTGTGCACCGGGGTGGCGTTCCCGGCCTTCCCGGCGGTGCTTGCCGCCGAACAGGGCGTGTCCGACCTGTTCCTGCCGTTGCGCTACGGCCAGGTTGATCTGCGCGAGCCGATGCCACGTCGGTTCTACTGCCGAGCACGCTGGCACGCCGGCGGCGTCGACACCGAGACCCAGGTCTTCGATATCGACTTCCTCGATCAGGGCGGCCGCCGACTCGGCGGCATCACCGAATTCACCGTCAAGCGGGCACCCCGGGAGGCGCTGCTGCGTGGTCTCGGCGGGGATGCGACCCGGATGCTGTACACCCTGGGCTGGCATGAGGCCCCGACACCGGTAGCCGAGCCCCAGTCCACCGACGGCACCTGGCTGATCGCCGGATTCGACGAACTGACGGCGGCAGTCCCGGGTGCGGTCCGGATCGAAGCGGCCGCCGACCCGGATTCCTGGCGGCGTGCGATCGGCGATGCCGCCGACCACGGCAGACCCGTCACGGGGATCGTCTGGCGCAGCGCAACGCGACCGGACGCCGACGGGCCGACAGAGGTCCTGGCCGTACGCCTGGAGGCCGAGATCGCAGGCCTGTTGAGCGCCGCACAGGGTGTGCTGTCCGCTGATCAGCCGAACCTCCCCGGCGGATTGTGGATCGTCACCGAACGGGCGGTCGCCACCGAGCCCGGTGAACCGGTCGACCCGGTGAATGCCGCGCTGTGGGGGATCGGACGGACCGTCGTCGCCGAACAGCCGGCGTTGCGGTGCCGTCTGGTGGACGTCGACAGTTCCGCCGGGGACGCGGCCGGGTGGCTGGCGGGTGTGCTCGGAACACCGGTCGCCGAATCCGAGCTTGCCGTGCGCCAGGACAAGGTCCTGGTTCCCCGGCTGCTGCACTGGGCACGCAGTGGCCAGCTGCCGATGCCGCGCAGCGACGACTACGTGCTGGCCCCCACCGAGCGCGGCGCGATCGACAATCTCCGGCTCACCGAGGCCCAGGTGCTCCCGCCGGCCTCCAACGAAGTCCAGGTACGGGTCGAGGCGGCCGGGTTGAACTTCCGCGACGTCCTCAATGTGCTCGGTCTCTACCCCGGCGACCCCGGCCCGATCGGCGGGGATCTGTGCGGGGTCGTCACCGAGACGGGCCCGGACGTGACGGGGTTGCAGGTCGGCCAGCGGGTCTTCGGATCCATGCAGGGGGCGTTCGCGAGCCGGCTCAACGTGCCGGCGCAGCTCCTGGCGCCGGTGCCGGACGGGGTCAACCCGGTGGGCGCGGCGACGCTGCCGGCCGCCGCCCTGACCGCGCGGCTGGCGTTCGACTGGGCCAAGCTGAAGCCCGGCGACCGGGTGCTCATCCATGCCGCCAGCGGCGGGGTGGGGATGGCGGCAATCCAGCTGGCCCGTCACCACGGTGCGACGGTGTTCGCCACCGCCAGCGCCCACAAGCGCGCAACGCTGCGGGAGATGGGTGTCGAGTTCGTCTATGACTCGCGGACCACTGATTTCGCCGATCAGATCCTCGCCGATACCGGGGGGGCCGGCGTCGACGTCGTGCTCAACAGCCTGACCAACGACGGTTTCATCGAGGCCACGGTGCGGGCCACCGCTGAGGGCGGCCGGTTCGCCGAGATCGCCAAACGCGATATCTGGACGCCCGAGCAGATGGCGGTCGTTCGCCCCGACATCGACTACGGGGTCATCGCCCTGGACGTGACGATGATGACCGACCCGGCACATATTCAGAAGCTGATGGCAGAGCTGTCCGAAGGCCTGGCCAAGGGCGAGTGGGCACCGGTGCCGGCCGAGATCTATCCGCTGACCGAGGCGCGGACGGCGTTCCGCCGCATGCAGCAGGCCCGGCACATCGGCAAGATCGTCGTGCAGATGCCCACGCCGCTGGCGCCGCGCACGGACCGGAGTTATCTCCTCACCGGCGGTTTGGGCGCGCTCGGTCTGCACACCGCGGCCTACCTCGCCCAACTCGGCGCCGGTGACATCGTGCTGACCAGCAGGCGGGCCCCCGACACCGAGGCCGAACAGGCCATCGCCGCCATCACCGAGCGGTTCCACTGCCGAATCCACGTATTCAGCGCCGACATCGGCGATGAATCCGAAACCGCCGCACTCGTGGAGCGAATCCGGGCCGAACTGCCGCCGCTGGCCGGTGTGATGCACCTGGCAGGCGTGCTCGACGACGCCCTGATACCCCAACAGAGCCTGGAACGATTCCGGACGACCCTGCGGCCCAAAGCGATCGGCGCGCATCACCTGCATCGCCTGACCAGGGACGACGACCTGGACTTCTTCATCATGTACTCGTCGGCGTCCGCGGTTCTGGGCTCGCCGTCGCAAGCGAACTACGCCTGCGCCAACGCATTCCTGGACGGTTTGGTCGCCCATCGCCGGTCGCAGGGGCTGCCGGCGACTGCGGCCAACTTCGGTCCTTGGGGCCGGGGCGGGATGGCCAGCTCGCAGGCCGCGGTGGCCAATCTCAGCGCCCAGGGCATGATGCCGCTGGAACCCAGCGCCGCCCTGGCCGCCCTCGGCGAGGTGGTCCGGCACGGCACCGCACAGGCGACCGTGCTCAAGGCGAACTGGCAGCGAACCGCCAAAGTGCTCGGAGGGATACGGCCACCACTGCTCGATCAGGTATTACCGACCGGCGACGGGGAGGCGGCCGGCGACAGCGAGTTGCTCCGGCGCCTGCAGGAAACCCCGGTGGCCCAGCGGGCCGGATTCATCACCGAGTTCCTCCAGCGCGAGGTGCAGGGCTTCCTGCGGCTGGCGCAACCCCCGGCGGCCGGTAGCAGGTTCCTCGACCTCGGCACCGACTCGCTGATGGCGGTCGAACTCCGCAATCGTCTCTACGGCCAGTTCGGCGGGAAATTCGACATCAGCCCGACGGCGGTATTCGACTATCCGACGATCGGCGAACTCGCCGAGCATCTGGTCTCCCAGCTTCCCGAGTCGGACACCGTGCCGCCCGGCGGGACGGGGACTCAGCCGGACACCGTCCCGCCCGGCGACCCCGCAGGTGGCGTCCCCGCCCCCGGGCCGCCCCCGGCCTGAGCGCCACCGCCCGTGAACCGGGTGTGGCCAGCGGAAAGACCTCCGCGGCCGACCGGCACCCGCGGCGATTGAACGGCGATTGAACTTGGTCACACTGGGTTGCAATCCGGTCACCGTCAGGTGTAGTTTCACGGTGTTACTGGTGGGTAACTTACGCGAGTACCCAACCGATAAGTGGCGTTCTCAACGAGGAGGAACCGTGGGCCACTACAAGAGCAATGTCCGCGATCAGGTCTTCAACCTGTTCGAGGTGTTCGGCATCGACAAAGTGATGGGCGAGGGCGAATTCAGCGACCTCGACCGCGACACCGCCGTGGAGATGTTGGGCGAAATGGCGCGGTTGGCCGAGGGGCCCCTCGCGGATTCATTCGTCGAGGGCGACCGCAACCCGCCGGTGTTCGACCCCGCGGCCCACACGGTGACCCTGCCGGAGTCGTTCAAGGCCTCGGTGCGGGCGTTCGTCGACAACGGCTGGGACAAGGTCGGTCTCGACGAGGCGTTGGGCGGGGTTCCCGCCCCCAAGGCCCTGCTGTGGGCGCTGCATGAGCACGTGCTCGGCGCCAACCCGGCGGTCTGGATGTACGGCGGCGGTGCGGGCTTCGCCCAGATCGTGCATCACCTCGGCACCGAGGAGCAGCGGAAGTGGGCCGAACTGGCCGCCGAGCGCGGCTGGGGCGCCACCATGGTGCTCACCGAACCGGACGCCGGCTCCGACGTCGGCGCCGGGCGCACCAAGGCGGTCAAGCAGGAGGACGGCTCCTGGCACATCGACGGGGTCAAGCGGTTCATCACCTCGGCCGACTCCGACGACCTGTTCGAGAACATCATGCATCTGGTGCTGGCCCGGCCCGAGGGCGCCGGACCCGGCACCAAGGGTCTGTCACTGTTCATCGTGCCGAAGCTGCTCTTCGATCCCGAGACCGGCGCGCCCGGCGAGCGTAACGGGGCATTCGTCACCAACGTCGAGCACAAGATGGGCCTGAAAGTCTCGGCCACCTGCGAGCTGACGTTCGGTCAGCACGGCATCCCCGCCAAGGGCTGGCTTGTCGGTGAGGTGCATGAGGGCATCGCGCAGATGTTCGACGTCATCGAGCAGGCGCGGATGATGGTCGGTACCAAGGCCATCGCCACCCTGTCCACCGGCTACCTCAACGCGCTGGAGTATGCCAAGCAGCGGATCCAGGGTGCAGATCTGACCCAGATGATGGACAAGGCCGCCCCTCGGGTGTCGATCACCCATCACCCCGACGTCCGCCGCAGCCTCATGACCCAGAAGGCCTATGCCGAGGGCTTGCGCGCGCTGTATCTGTTCACCGCGACCTACCAGGATGCGGTAGTGGCCAAGGCCCTGCACGACGTCGAGCCCGAATTGGCGATGAAGGTCAACGACCTGCTGCTGCCCATCGTCAAGGGTGTCGGCTCCGAGCAGGCCTACGCCAAGCTCACCGAGAGCCTGCAGACCTTCGGCGGATCAGGCTTCCTGCAGGACTACCCGGTCGAGCAGTACATCCGCGACGCCAAGATCGACTCGTTGTACGAAGGCACCACGGCGATCCAGGCCCAGGACTTCTTCTTCCGCAAGATCATCCGCGACAAGGGCCAGGCCCTGGCTCACGTCGCGGGCCAGATCGACGAGTTCGTCAAGAACGAGTCCGGTAACGGCCGGCTCAAGACCGAACGCGCCCTGCTCGCCAAGGCCCTCGAGGACGTCCAGGCCATGGCCGCTGCGCTGACCGGCTACCTGATGGCCGCGCAGGAGGATTCCAAGAGCATCTACAAGGTCGGCCTGGGTTCGGTGCGCTTCCTGATGAGCGTCGGGGATCTGGTGATGGGGTGGTTGCTGCTGCAGCAGTCGGCAGTGGCGATGGCCGCCCTCGACGCCGGTACCACCGAGTCCGATCGTCATTTCTACGAGGGGAAGATCGCCGCCGCGTCGTTCTTCGCAAAGAACTTCCTGCCGCTGCTCACCAGCACCCGCCAGGTGGTCGAGGCGATCGACAACGAGGTCATGGAGCTCGACGAAGCCGCCTTCTAGAACATCACGACACGATGGCCCCGGAACCTCGGTTCCGGGGCCATCGTCGTTTGCTACCAGGCCAGGCCCGGGCGCCGCGACGAGGGTTCAGATCCGCGGCCCTCGGCACTGTCAACTGGGTGAAGAATCCTGGGGACCAAGGTCCCTTTCCCTCCGACAGGGTTTTGCTACCGTCATCTCCGTGGCAGCGCCCCCAAGCAAACAGGCCGACGGCGAGGCCGGCGGTAGGACCGCGACGGTCAACCGCAACCCGCTGGAGAACATCGTCGGATCGTTCGCCAAGGCCGGCGGCTTCTACGCCCGGTCGTGGGGTGCCTACCTCGGCGGCGCGCCCAACGAACTCCCGGTCGCCCGGCCCACCCTGTCGCTGGCGACCCACGCCCTGCGGGACGAGCTCGTCCTCGTCGGCCTGCTGTGGCGCCGACCGCTGAGTGACCCGGGAGAGTACGAACAGATCAATCGCGAGGTCTGCGACGCCGTCGACTACTACGGCGAGCGGGGATGGCTGGAAGAGCCGCAGAACTTCTTCACCACGCCGGCGGCGCCGACCGAGGTCTCGATCCGCTCGCACGGCAGCGGTCGCCGGAAACATGAACGGATCGCGTTCGACAGCGAGTACGAGCCCCATCCCGGCGAGCCGGGTGGCGAACGTTATCGGAGTTACACCGGCAACCGCCGCGAGTACGCGCTGATGCTTCGTCACGAGGAGCCGCGCCCCTGGCTGGTGGCGGTGCACGGCACCGAGATGGGCCGGGCCGGGCTGGACATGGCCCTGTTCCGAGCCTGGCATCTGCATGAGGATTTCGGTCTGAACGTGATCCTGCCGGTGCTGCCGATGCACGGCCCCCGCGCCCGCGGGCTGCCCAAGGGTGCAGTGTTCCCCGGCGAGAACGTCATGGACGACGTGCACGGCACCGCGCAGGCGGTGTGGGACATCCGCCGGGTGATCGCCTGGATCCGTTCCCAGCAGCCCGGGGCCCGCATCGGTCTGAACAGCATCTCCCTCGGCGGGTACATCGCGGCGCTGGTCGCCAGTCTGGACGAGGATCTGACCTGCGCCATCCTGGGCGTGCCACCATCGAATCTGGTCGAGTTGCTCGGCCGCCACTCGGGGCTTCCCAAGGACGATCCGCGCCGCACCACCCTCGAGTTGGCCGGGCCGATCGGCCGGATGGTCTCGCCGCTTTCGCTGGAACCCAAGGTGCCGCAGCGGGGCCGGTTCATCTACGCCGGTGTGGCGGATCGCATCGTTCATCCCCGCCAGCAGGTCCTGCAGCTCTGGGAACACTGGGGCCGTCCCGACGTCGGCTGGTACCACGGTGGGCATACCGGGTTCTTCCAGTCCCGGCCCGTTCAGCGCTACGTCGACGCCGCACTGGTGCAATCCGGTCTCGCCGACGGCGAACCGGCCACGTCGCCGAAAAAGTAACCGCCGCTGGAGACCCCTCCGCGCCAGCGACGGTCACCCATTCGACCGGGGATGCCCCGCGGTGCCGCAGGTCGGGGGATCAGACGGCATCACGGAGCGATCCAGCCTCACGGTTACCCGGATCCTCCGGCGGCTAAACCGGCTCAGGCCTCCAGGATCGCCGTAACACCCTGCCCACCGGCCGCGCAGATGGAAATCAGCCCGCGCACCGGCGCGCCGGTCTGCGCCCGCTTCTCGGCGAGCTGTTTGGCCAGCTGGGCCACGATCCGGCCGCCGGTTGCGGCGAAGGGGTGTCCGGCGGCCAACGACGAGCCGTTGACATTGAGTGTGGTCCGGTCGATCGGGCCGAGCGCCGATTCCAGTCCGAGCCGCTGTGTGCAGTACTCCTGCGACTCCCAGGCCTGCAGGTGGCACAGCACCACCGATGCGAAGGCCTCGTGGATCTCATAGAAGTCGAAGTCCTGCAATCGCAATCCGTTGCGGGCGAGCAGCCTGGGCACCGCGTAGGTCGGCGCCATCAGCAGTCCGTCCCCGCCGTTGACATAGTCGACCGCGGCCGTCTCGGCATCGACGAAGAAGGCCAGCGGCGTCACCCCGTGCGATCGCGCCCAGGCCTCGCTGGAGAGCAGCGCCACCGACGCACCGTCGGTCAGCGGTGTGGAATTCCCCGCGGTCATCGTGGCGTCGCCGCCCTTCACACCGAACACCGGCCGCAGGGCCGCGAGCTTCTCCGGGGTGGTGTCCGGCCGCAAGTTGTTGTCACGGTAGAGCCCAAGAAACGGCATGACCAGGTCGTCGAAGAATCCGCGGTCGTAGGCGGCCGCCATGTTGCGGTGGCTGGCCGCCGCCAGCCGGTCCTGATCCACCCGCCGAATGCCCATCTTCTTGGCCGTGATCGCCGCGTGTTCGCCCATCGACAGGCCGGTGCGCGGCTCCCCGTTGGTCGGGATCTCGACACCCAACGCCGCCGGCAGCGCGCCGGCCAGTCGGAGCCGCTCCAGGTTCGACGTCGACCGGCGCAGCGCCAGCAACGTGCGGCGCAGGGAGTCCCCCAGGCCGATCGGTGCGTCGGAGGTGGTGTCCACGCCGCCTGCCGCCGCCACCTCATAGCGTCCCGCAGCGATTCCGTCGGCCGCCGCGACGGCGGCCTGCAAACCCGTCCCGCAGGCCTGCTGAAGATCGAAGGCCGGGGTGTCCGCCGACAACGACGTTCCCAGCACGCTCTCCCGCATCAGGTTGAAGTCCCGGCTGTGTTTGAGCACGGCACCGCCGATGACCGCGTCCAGGCGCTGCCCGCCCAGCCCGAACCGGTCGACCAGGCCGTCGAGCACAGCGGTGAACATGTCCTGGTTGGAAGCCTCGGCGTAGGCGCCGTCGGAGCGCGCGAACGGAAGGCGAGTGCCGCCGAGGACGGCGACCCTGCGACGGGTCTGATCGGGCACGTCAACCTCCGGTCATCGGGATGGAACGGGCCCATCCTACGCATCGTTCTTACTCTGGAGTAAGTTGCACCCGTGGCCTCCGATCTGTTGTCCCAAGTGATCAATTCCGCGCCGGGATCGTTCCTGGCCAAGCAGTTCGGCCTACCGGCTCCCGAAACGCTGCGGCGCTACCGCCGGGGCGACCCGCCGCTGGCCGGCCCGTTACTGGTCGGCGGTCCGACCGGGGCACCGGGCCGGCTGGCCGAGCCCGTGCGGGCGGCGCTGGCCAACGACTACGAGATCGTGGGAAACAACCTCGGCGGCCGCTGGGCGGACACCTTCGGCGGGCTGGTGTTCGACGCCACCGGGATCATCGAACCGAACGCCCTGCGGGGACTGCACGAGTTCTTCACCCCGCTGCTACGCAACCTCGGCCCCTGCGCCCGGGTCGTCGTCCTGGGAACCACCCCGGAGGAGGTGACCGACACCGGTGAGCACATCTGTCAGCGGGCACTGGAGGGCTTCATCCGCTCGCTGGCCAAGGAACTGCGCCGGGGCGCCACCGCTGCGCTGGTGTACCTCTCGCCCGCAGCCGAGCCCGCGGCGACGGGCTGCGAGTCGACGCTGCGCTTCCTGCTGTCGGCCAAGTCCGCCTATGTCGACGGCCAGGTGTTCCGGATCGGCGCCGACGACGCCGACCGCCCGGCCGACTGGGACCGCCCGCTGGCCGGAAAGGTCGGCATCGTCACCGGCGCCGCCCGCGGCATCGGCGCCACCCTCGCCGAGGTGTTCGCCCGGGACGGAGCGGCCGTGGTGGCCGTCGACGTCGAGCAGGCCGGCGAGGCACTGGAGCGGACCGCGGCCCGGGTGGGCGGCACCGCCCTGGCCCTCGATGTCACCGCCGACGACGCCGTCGACCGCATCACCGCCCACCTGCAGGAGCATCACCGCGGTCACGCCGACTTCCTGGTCAACAATGCCGGCATCTCCCGCGACAAGCTGCTG
>SYAB01000410.1 GCA_005787665.1 Actinomycetota bacterium | reverse complement strand
GGTGGCCTCGGAGCCGGGTTCGGCAGTGCTGACCGTCACCCCGCCGAGTTGGCGACCGGATATCGCCGCGCCGGCGGACCTCGTCGAGGAGGTGCTGCGGCTGGAGGGCCTCGACGCCGTTCCCTCGGTGCTGCCCACCGCACCCGCCGGCCGTGGCCTGACCCCGGGGCAGCAACGCCGTCGCGCGATCGGTAAGTCGCTGGCGCTGTCCGGCTACGTGGAGGTGCTGCCCACGCCGTTCCTGCCCGCCGGGGTCTTCGACCAGTGGGGTCTGGCCGCCGACGACCTGCGCCGCCAGACGACGTCGGTGCTCAATCCGTTGGAGTCGGACCGTCCGCATCTGGCCACGACGCTGCTGCCGGCACTCGTGGAAGCGGTGTCCCGCAACGTGTCCCGCGGATTCGGCGATGTCGCACTGTTCTCGATTGCTCAGGTGGTGCAGCCGACCACGCAGACCCGCGCCATCGGCCTGATCCCCACCGACCGCAGACCCACCGACGCCGAGATCGCTCTGCTAGACGAGGCTCTGCCCCATCAGCCGGTGCATGTGGGTGTGGTGCTGGCCGGGCAGCGCGAACCGCGCGGGCCCTGGGGGCCGGGTCGAGCGGTCGAGGCAGCTGATGCATTCGACGCCGTGCGCGTGATGGCCCGCGCGGCCGGTGTGGATGTCGACCTGCGGCCAGCCCAGTACCTGCCGTGGCATCCGGGCCGCTGTGCCGAGGTAGTGATCGATGGTCGGGTGATCGGTCATGCGGGGCAACTGCACCCGGCGGTGCTCGAGCGGTGCGGGCTGCCCAAGGGAACGTGCGCGGCCGAACTCGATATCGACGCCATTGCGTTCGGTTCCACCCTGCCGTCACCGCGGGTGTCGCCGTTCCCGGCGGTCTTCCAAGACGTCAGCCTCGTCGTCGACGCCGAGGTGGCCGCCCAGGGTGTCATCGACGCCGTGCGCGACGGGGCCGGCGATCTGCTCGAGGACATCGCCCTGTTCGACGTCTACACCGGCCCGCAGATCGGTGCGGGCCGCAAGTCCCTCACCTTGGCCCTGCGGTTCCGGGCGACCGACCGCACCCTGACCGAGGATGAGGCCAGTGCGGCGCGGGACGCCGGGGTTGCCGCCGCCGGTCAGCGGTTCGGCGCAGCCCTGCGCGGCTGACTGGAGCATGTATTTGCACACCTGTGCATAATAATGCACACTAGTGCCATGACTTCGGTGGCGATTGCCGGCGCCAGTGGGTATGCCGGCGGGGAGATCCTGCGCCTGCTGCTCGGCCACCCCGGATATACCGACGGCCGGCTGACCATCGGCGCCTTGACCGCCGCCGCCAGTGCCGGGACAACCCTGGCCGAGCACCACCCGCACCTGCTGCCACTGGCGCAGCGGGTCCTGGAACCCACCGAGGTCGAGGTGCTGGCCGGACACGATGTGGTGTTCCTGGCCCTGCCGCACGGACACTCCGCCGCCCTTGCTGAACAACTCGGGCCCGACACCGTCGTCATCGACTGCGGGGCCGACTTCCGGCTCACCGATGCGGGCGCGTGGGAACGCTTCTATGGCACGCCGTATGCCGGCAGTTGGCCGTACGGCTTGCCCGAACTTCCCGGTGGCCGCGAGCGGCTTCGGGGTGCCACCCGGATCGCGGTGCCGGGCTGCTATCCCACCGCGGCATTGTTAGCGCTGTTTCCCGCTGTCGCCGCCGGTCTGGTCGAGTCGGACGTCACCGTAGTGGCGGTCAGCGGTACCTCGGGCGCAGGCCGGGCCGCCAAGGTCGATCTGCTTGCCTCGGAGGTCATCGGCTCGGCGCGGGCCTACAACATCGCCGGTGTGCACCGGCACACCCCGGAGATCGCCCAGGGCCTGCGGGCCGTCACCGATCGCGAAGTCAGCGTCTCGTTCACCCCGGTGCTCATCCCGACCGCCCGCGGCATCCTCGCGACCTGCACGGCGCGTACCTCGGCGTCGTTGCCTCAGATCCGCACCGCCTACGAAAAGGCCTATGACGCTGAGCCGTTCATCTATCTGCTGCCCGAGGGACGGTTACCCGCCACCGGTTCGGTGATCGGAAGCAATGCCGCGCAACTCGCGGTCGCCGTCGACGCCGACGCCGGCGTCATGGTCGCCGTCTGTGTGATCGACAACCTGGTGAAGGGCACCGCCGGCGCGGCGGTGCAGTCGATGAACCTGGCCCTGGGCTGGACGGAGACCGACGGGCTGTCGGTGGTCGGGGTGGCACCGTGACCGGCCGGCAGGATCGCAGCGACTCGGGGATGGACACCTCTTGTCAAACCCGTCTGCTGCGCACCCAGGGTGTCACCGCGCCGGCCGGGTTCCGCGCCGCGGGGATCGCCGCCGGGATCAAGAAATCCGGTAAGCCGGATCTGGCACTGGTATTCAACGAGGGCCCGGACTATGCCGCGGCGGGAGTGTTCACGCGCAATCAGGTCAAGGCCGCCCCGGTGCTGTGGAGCGCTCAGGTGCTGCGCTCCGGTCGGTTGCGCGCGGGGTTGCTGAACTCCGGCGGCGCCAATGCCTGTACCGGGCCGGAAGGGTTCGCCGACACTCACGCAAGCGCCGAGGCGGTGGCCGCCGCGCTGTC
>SYAB01000409.1 GCA_005787665.1 Actinomycetota bacterium | reverse complement strand
GTTGTCGGAGTTGGCCATCACCTCCATGCCCATCCCGCGCAGATAGCTGTGCAGGTTGCCGGCCGGCAGGAAGATCCCCTCGCCGGGTTTGAGGTCGACCAGGTTGAGCAGCAGCGCGGCCAGCACCCCGGCATCGCCGGGATAGCGCTCGCCGAGTTCCAGGGCGACCCGCGCCTCGGCGTCGAATTCCTTTGCCCCGGAACGGAGATAGGCCACCGCTCCGTCCAGAACGGCGAGGATCAGTGCGTCGATGTCGGGTTGCGGCGCGGTGATCCAGGTGGTGAACAGCGCGCGCAGACCGGCCGCGTCGGACGTGTCGGTGAGCAGCGCGATGTAGGGGTCCAGTTGCGGCACCGCCAGGGCTCGCATCAGTTGCACCGACTTCGCCGCGGGCCGGAACCCGGCCAGCGCCTGGAAGTCGCTGAGCGCCACCAGAAGCTCCGGCTTGTGGTGACGGTCCCGGTAGTTGCGCACCGGGGAGTTGACCGGCACCCCGGCGCTGTCCTCGCGGACGTAACCCTCCGCGGCCTGCCCGGCGCTGGGGTGCGCCTGCAGGGAGAGCGGTTCGTCAGCGGCCAGCACCTTCACCAGAAACGGCAGCACGTCGCCGAAGCGCTCCCGCACCACGGACCCCAGCTCCGCCTCGGGGTCTGAGGCGATGGCCTCGAGCAGGGTCGTCCCGCCCCCGGCTCCCTCCAGCCTGGCCGGATCGCCGGGGTGCGCGCCGAGCCACAGTTCGGCCTCCGGGTGGGCCGTCGGGGCGGCCCGGCCGGTGAATTCGGCGATCGCCGTCCGCGACCCCCACGCATAGGTCCGGACCGCTCCGTGTAACAACTGCACGACCGCGCTATCCCCCTGCCAGTTTCCGATACACCGCCGCCATCTCCAACCGCACGGCCAGGGTGGCCAGTTGCTCCTCGGCGCGAACCGCGGCCGGCGGCGCCGATCCCGCCTCCCCCACGTCCTCGGCGCCCACCAGATGCACGTCATCGAGTCCCGCCGTGCGCGCCACCAGCACCTGGCGCTCATCGGCCAGGCTCAGCGCGACCACCCGCGGCCGGCCCGGTAACGGTCCGTCGATCTCCTCGTCGTGGAACAGCGCGTCGACCGGGTCGGTGCGCCCGGCGAGAATTCCCCGGCGCAGAGCCACCACCACGTCCCCGAGGCCGACGGCGGCCACCGGCTGTCCGGCGACCCGCACCAACACCGAGGAGGCATGCCGGGCCAGCGCGAGGGTCGCCGGGCAGTCCCCGGTCAGCACGACCTGCCGGCCCGCCATCCGCTCGGCCAGCGCCTTGGCCGGGTTGGTGAACACCTCGCGGGCGGCGCTGTTGCGCAGCGCCTCGGCATCCAGCCCGTCGGCGAGGGCGGCCAGGCCGGCAGATGGGGTCGACGGATCGACGGCGGCCATGGTGGCCAGCCCGGCCGCGAGATAGCGGCACAACCCGAACTCGTCGGGTACGCCCAGCCGCGGCTCCAATACCGCCGCCCGTCCGGCGGTCGCGTCCCGCAGCGGCCCGAGATAGGGGGCCGCGACGACCACCCGGGCACCGCGGCGCACCGCGGTGGCGGCGCCCGAGACCACGGCGGGATCGCCCGGGTCGTCCCCGGCGACGATGAGAACATCCAGCGGGCCGATCCAGGGCGGCGCCTCGGTCGCGGTAACCAGCGGTTCGCCGGCCCGGCCGGCCAGCGCCGAGATCAGCAGCGTGCCCGCAGCCTCCGCCGGGCCACGGCCGGCCAGCCAGATCACCGTGCGCGGACGCTGACCGCTGGCGATCGACTCCAGTGCACCCTCCTCGACGGCGGCCGCGGTCGCCCGGACCTGTGCACCCGCCATCGCCGACGCGCGCAGCAGGCCGTCGGTGTCGGCCTCCAACAAACCGTCTGCGTCGTCGAGGTCGACGTCGGCGTGAGCGGCACTCATCGGCCCACCCCGCCGATCACCGCTATCCGTTCCGCAGCCCGCTCGACGATGTCGGACACCGCATCGGCGGTGCGGGCCTCCACGTTCAGCCGCAGCAACGGCTCGGTATTGGAGGTCCGCAGGTTGAACCAGGCGCCATCACCCAGATCCACCGTCACACCGTCGAGGTCGTCGATCGAAACCGTCTGTGCGGCAAACGATTCCAGTACGGCATCGACGCAGGCCGGTGCGTTTTCGACACGGAAGTTGAGCTCGCCGGAGGCGGCGTAGCGCTGGTAGCCGCCCATCACCTCCGACAGCGGACGGTCCTGCCCGCCCAGGGCGGCCAGTACGTGCAACGCGGCAAGCATGCCTGAGTCGGCGCCCCAGAAATCCCGGAAGTAGTAGTGCGCCGAATGCTCGCCGCCGAAGATCGCGCCGGTCTGCGCCATCAGCGCCTTGATGTAGGAGTGCCCGACCCGCGAGCGGATCGGGATGCCGCCGCGTTCGGATATCACCTCCGGCACCGCCCGCGAGGTGATCAGGTTGTGGATCACGCCCGCGCCGGGTTCGCGGCCCAGTTCCCGGTCGGCGACCAGGGCGGTGACCGCCGAGGGCGAGACCGGGTCGCCGTTCTCATCCACCACGAAGCAG
>SYAB01000408.1 GCA_005787665.1 Actinomycetota bacterium | reverse complement strand
TTCCGGACGTGACAGCGCGAAGTTGGTTAAGCTAACCTAACCTTATGTCGCCAGTGTCCGAACTGATGCGCAACCGCGCGGTGGTTCATGCGCATCCGCCTGATTGCGACACTCTTGACGATCTGAGACCCGAGCGGCGCGCCCGGGTCATCGGTTATGGCAGCGAGGTCGATCCCAGCGCCGCGCGTCGGCTCTTCGACCTGGGACTGGCGCCCGGTGTCGAGGTCGTCATGGTGCGTCGCGCCCCGTTGCGCGACCCGGTGATCTACCGGGTCGGCGACTACGAGATCGCCCTGCGGCGCCAGCAGGCTCGATGCGTGCGCGTGGAGACCGTGGCTTGAGTTCCGGCCACCACCACGGCGGCCCGACCGCCGGGGCGAACGCCGGGTTGGTCCGGTTCGCCCTGGTGGGCAGCCCGAACTCCGGTAAGACCACGCTGTTCAACGCGCTGACCGGGTTGCACGCCAAGACCGGGAACTACCCCGGCGTGACCGTCGCGAAGTTCGAGGGCCGGGCACGGCTGGATGACGGACGGACCGTCGTCATCGAGGACCTGCCCGGCACCTACAGCCTGGACCCCATCAGCCCCGACGAGCAGGTCGTCGTCGACGTCCTCGACACCGCCGCCGCCGGCGAGGACCTGCCGGAGGCGATGCTGGTGCTGCTCAACGCCACCACCGTGCGGCGGTCGCTAGGCCTCCTGGCCCAGGTGCAGCAGACCGGGCTGCCGCTGTGTGTGGTCCTCACGTTCACCGACGACCTGGCCCGCCGCAACGGAAGGCTCGATGTCCACGCTTTCAGCCGGGCGCTGGGGGTTCCGGTCGTGGCCGTGGCGGGTGGCGACCGCGATGGGGTGAACACCCTTCGCCACACGATGGCCGACCACCGGTCCTGGAGCGCTCCGGTGGTGGCACCGCCAACCGACACCGCGGAGGTATCGGCCTGGGCGGAGTCGGTGCTCGCGGCGTCGGGCTACCGGCTCCCCGAGGTCGACCAGCGGACCCGTCGCATCGACGCGGTGCTGTTGCACCCGGTGATCGGGACGGTCGTGTTCCTGCTCACGATGTTCCTTTTCTTCCAGACCATCTTCACCCTCGCCGCACCGCTCCAGGGCTACGTCGAGGAGTTCTTCGGCTGGCTGGGCGACCTGGTGACCGCACACGTCGGTGTCGGATGGCTGTCGTCGTTCCTATCCCAGGCCCTGATCGGCGGGGTCGGCGGGGTGCTGGTGTTCCTGCCCCAGATCGTGCTGCTGTTCGTGCTGATCGCTCTGCTCGAGGGCAGTGGATACCTGGCGCGGGCCGCTTTCCTGATGGACCGGGTGATGGCCAAGGCCGGACTGGAGGGGCGCGCGTTCGTCTCGCTGCTGTCGTCGTTCGCGTGCGCGATTCCCGGCATCATGGCCACCCGGTCGCTACCCTCGGCCCGCGACCGGCTGGCCACCATGATGGGCGCACCGCTGATGACGTGCTCGGCCCGGCTGCCGGTGTACATCCTGCTGGTGAGCCTGTTGTTGCCGCCCGACACGACCTTGGGCTTCGTCAACGCCCGCGGTTTGGTCATGTTCGCGCTGTACTTCTTCGGTGCGGTCTCGGCGATGCTGACCGCGGCACTGTTCAAGAAGTTCACCTCACGGGGCGCGGCTGCGCTGCCGTTCTACATGGAGATGCCCCCGTATCAGGTTCCCCGGCTGAAAAGCGTTGTGGCCGAGGTCATCACCGCCGCATCGGCCTTCCTGCGCAAAGTCACCTCCATCATCCTGGCCACCACGGTGGTGCTGTGGGTGCTGCTGAACCTGCCGCTGCGCAACGACGCCGCGATGGCAGCCGCGGGCGTGGACCCCGCCGACGACGCGGCGGCGTCGTCGTATGTCCTCAACAACTCCTATGCCGCCACGATCGGCCGGGCGATGGAGCCGATCTTCGCCCCTCAGGGATTCGACTGGCGAATCAACATCGGCGTGCTGTCCTCGCTGGCAGCACGGGAGACGTTCGTGGCCACCCTCGGACAGGTTGCGGCCGCGGAAGATCCGGAGGACCCGGCGGCCGCGCTGGAGGCCATGCGGGTTCAGGACGGGCCCGACGCCGGACGGCCGCTCTTCGACGCCCCGACGATCGCCGCGCTGCTGGTCTTCTTCATGTTCGCGTTGCAGTGCATGTCGACGGTCGGGGTGATCCGCCGGGAGAGCGGGTCCTGGCGGTGGCCGCTGATCGCCTTCGGCTACATGTTTGCCCTGGCCTGGGTGATGTCGCTGCTGGCCAGGACTGTCGTCGCGGCCCTCGGATGATCGGCGTCCACCCCGAACGGGTGACCGGCGACCGGCTCGCGGTGCGCTGGGTGGTGCCGGGGGGCAGCCTGCCGGCCGGCCGGGTGACGGCGGCCCCGGGCCGGCTCGGCGGAATGTTGCGCGAGGGCACGCTGGCCGCGGGTCTGGTGGAATACGGCGCGGTATGGCTGTGGCTGCGCGACGGCGAGTCCTGGACGGCGCACGGGGCGGCTGTCCGCAGCGCGCTGGTCGAGGCCCTCGACGATCCTTCGGGTTGGACGATCCGGCCCGCCGCGGGCGAGGTGCTGCACCGGGTCGCCACCGATCTGATCGACGGGTCGTTAGGTGACTTCATCCGCTCCCACGGCGGCTCGGTGGGCGTCGAGCGTCTCGACGACGACATCGTGGCGGTGCGCCTCGGCGGGGCCTGCCAGAAATGCGTGGCGGCCGACCACACGCTGCGGCTGCGGCTGCTGGGCGACCTGCGTCGGCGTTGCCCGGACCTGATCGAGACCGACGACGGGCGCGGCGGCCTGACGATGACGCTCGGTCGCTCCTAGACCGGCACCGCCCGCAGCGCCTCGGGCAGGCTGGGCAGGTAGTGCCTGGTGGCGAAAGTCCGGATCTGGTCGGCGGTGACGACCGGCTCCGCGCTCGGCAGCAGCAGCGCCATCATCGCGTAGCGCCAGGTGGTGTCGGCCAGCTCGTGGACGGCCCGCGGCCCGATCCGTTCGGCGAATCCGGCCGGGAAGACGACCTGCAGGGCCCCCTCGATCCGGGCCACCGCAGCCTGGTAGTGCCGCTGGGCCAGGGCGAGGGTCAGCGCCGGCTCGTCGGCGATCATCTGACCCAGCACGCGGTGGCGGCGGGTTCGCAGGATCGCCGCGGTGAATGCCTCGACGTAGTAGTTCGACTGGGGCCGGGCAGCTGTGAGCTCGTCGGCGATATCGGCGAACAGCCGGGCGTTCTCCCGGTCCATCACCGCCGCCACCAGATCCTCGCGGTTGGCGAACCGCCGGTAGATGGTGGTGCGGCTGACACCGGCGCGGCGCGCGACGTCGTCGAGGGCGACCTTGCGGATGCCATGGCGGTCGAACTCGGCGAGCGCGGCGTCGAGGATCGTCTGCACGGCAGCGTCAGCCATGACGGGCGAAGCCCTCCCGGGCATAGGGCACATAGCGGTACGTCATCGGCACGAGATCCCAGAGCCGATTCACCACACGGGTTCGACACAGTGCGGCGAAACGCTGATAGCGGCGCTCCCGGCGTTCGTCCCAGGGCAGCCCGAGCACCTCGCGGGTACGTGGCGGCATGCCCCCGGTGGTCAGGAAGGCGGCCAGCGGATTGAACACCGGCGCCACGAGCTTCCACGCCAGCGGCGAGACGCCCTTGGGGCGGGGAAAGCCCTTGGTGACGTAACCGATGCCGTACTTGGCCGTGCGGTGGGCGACCAGCACGTCGTTGATCATGTGATCCCAGTAGCGTTCGAAGGCGGCGTAGTCGGCCGGCATCGGGCGATCACTGACCCCGTAGCGGCGATACCAGGTCTTGGACTCGAGGTACATCTGCTCCTTCTCGGCACGGGAGAGCCTGCGGACGAAGGTGTCGGTGAAGTAGAGCACCTGGTCGAAGAAGGTGGCATGCGCCCAGAAGTAGGTGTCGGGGTCCAGCGCGTGGTAGCGGTGACCGCCGAACTCGGCGGGCATCTCCCCCTTGATGGTGGTGTGGAACTCCCGGACCATCGGCCCGGCGTTATCCGCTTCGCTGCCGTAGACCGTCCGGTAGATCGGCGGCAGTGAACGCTTGATCCGGGCCGCGGTGTCGGCGAAGAACACCGAGTGGTCCACCACGCCCTGACCGAGTTCGGCCAGCATGTTTTGCAGCACGGCGGGCCGCGGTCCGATCAGCGCGATCCGGCGATCGCCGAAGTACTGCCACACCAACGAGTCGGGGCCCAGCGGCAGCGCGTCCGGCCGGGCTTCGATGCGGTCGGGGGTCTGGTCGAGCTCGGTCATGTGCAACAGTGTTACAGATCTCGTCTTTTGTACCGCGACCGGCCCGCCGACTTCCGCCATCGGCCCGCCATCGGGTCACGGCCCGCGGGCCATCGGCCCGCCGTCGGCCCCGGGCCCCCCGGCCCGCCAGATCGACGCCGTGGTCGTGGTTCGCCGCGGGAGGGCAGCCATGACGTCGATCTCGCGGAGGTGCCGGCGCGGGGTGGACGGCGCGGAGGTGCCGGCGCGGGGTGGACGGCGCGGGGCGCCCGCTCAGCGGAAGCGCTTGAGTCGGAGGCTGTTGACCACGACCAGCACCGAGGACACCGCCATCGCCGCTCCGGCGATCATCGGGTTGAGCAGCCCCAACGCCGCCAGCGGGATCGCCGCGACGTTGTACCCGAACGCCCAGAACAGGTTCTGCTTGATGATCCGCAGCGTGCGTGACGCCAACCGCAGCGCGGTCGGGACGGTTCGCAGATCGCCGCGGACCAGGGTGATGTCGCCTGCCTCGATCGCGGCGTCGGTCCCCGTACCCATCGCCATCCCGATATCGGCGGTCGCCAGCGCCACCGAGTCGTTGACGCCGTCACCGACCATCGCGACCCGCCGGCCGCGGGCCTGCAACCGCGCGATCACGTCGGCCTTCTGCGCGGGCAGCACCCCGGCGATAACATCGTCAGCGGCAATGCCCACCTCGGCGGCCACCCGGCGCGCAACGGCATCGTTATCCCCGGTCACCAGCATCGGCGTGATGCCCATCGCCGTCAACTCGGCGATCGCCACCGCACTGGTCGGCTTGACGGCGTCGACAAACCGGATCACCCCGCGCTCGCGGCCGTTCCAGCTGACCGCGGCGCGGGTGAGACCGTCGCCGCCCGCCGCGCGGGCCACCCGGACCGGCACACCCTCGACCACGCCGCGCACGCCGATGCCCGGCTCGTTGGTGAAATCGGTGACCGCCGCGACCGGCAGGCCCGCGGCGCGCGCTGCGGCCACGATCGCCGCGGCCACCGGATGCTCCGAGGCCGATTCCACGGCGGCAGCCCGGGCCAGCACGACGTCCGGGTCCTCACCGGGAGCGGCCTCGACGCCGGCCACACTCATCGCACCGGTGGTGATGGTCCCCGTCTTGTCCAGCACGACCGTGTCGATGCCACGGGCTGTCTCGAGGACCTGTGGCTCCTTGATCAGTACGCCCAACTGGGCGCCGCGGCCGGTTCCGACCAGGATCGCGGTGGGCGTTGCCAGCCCGAGCGCGCACGGGCAGGCGATGATCAGGACCGCGACGGCCGCGGTGAAGGCCGCGGCGACCGTATGTCCGGTCAGCAGCCACGCCGCCAGTGTGATCGCGGCGATCACCAGGACCGCCGGCACGAACACCCCCGACACCCGATCGGCCAGGCGCTGAATGGCGGCCTTGCCGCTCTGCGCGTCCGAAACCATCCGGGCCATCCGCGCCAACTGGGTGTCGGCGCCGACCCGGCGCGCCCGGACGAGGAGCCGGCCATAGGTGTTGACCGACCCCCCGAGCACATCGTCACCCGGCCGAACGTCGACCGGCACCGCCTCGCCGGTCATCGCGGAGGTGTCCAGGGCCGACGCGCCGTCGACCACCACACCGTCGGTGGCGACCCGCTCTCCCGGGCGCACCACCAGCACGTCGCCGACCGCCAGGTCGCCGGCCGCAATCCGCACCTCCTGCCCGTCACGCAGCGCCGCGGCCTCCTTGGCCCCCAGCGACAGCAGCGCCCGCAGGGCCGACCCGGCCGACCGCTTGGCCCGGGCCTCGGCGTAGCGGCCCGCCAACAGGAAGACCGTCACCGCCGCGGCGACCTCGAAGTAGACATGCCCCCCGCCGCCGGCCGCCATCACGGCCGACCAACCGAAGGCGGCCAGCGTGCCCAGCGAGACCAGGGTGTCCATCGTCGACGAGCCGTGCCGGGCACTGTTCAGCGCCGCGCGATGGAACGGCGCGCCACCCCACACCACGATCGGTGCGGTCAGCGCCAGGACCAGAAGCTGCCAGCCAGGGAAGTGCCAGGGCATCACCATCGACAGCAGCAGCACCGGGACGGCCAGCGCCGCCGAGACGATCAGCCTGGGCCGTAATTGCTCCTCGGGCACATCGTGGCTCATGTGCGCGTCGTGCCCGACGTGGGCGTGGTCGATCACCGTCGCCTGGTACCCGGCCGACGCGACGCTGCGCAGCAGATCCTCGGCGGTCACCTCCGGGTCGTGTTCGACGTGGGCCTGCTCGATGGCGAAGTTCACCGATGCGTGCACCCCGCCGATCCGGTTCAATCCCCGCTCTACCCGGGCAGCGCAGGACGCGCAGCTCATCCCGGTCAGTTTCAGGTCAGTCTCGGTCATGACCCGATGATACCCCTAGGGGGTATATGTATCAAGGGGTCTGCGCGCCCGGCGCAACCCGGCCGACCCCAAGACGGCAAGGACCCCCGCGGCGGTGGCCAGCAGCCAGGCCAGCAGCATCAGCGGTGGGTCGTACACCACCGCGACGGTCGCCGGCTGACCGTCGGCGATGGGCGGCACATCGACCAGGCTCCGGACCCCCGACCAGCACAGTGCGGCACCGGCAGCCGACGCGAGGGCCAGCAGCAGTTGCACGGCATGCCTCATGCGGGCGGGCCCCCGACCAGGTCGCTCAACGCCGCGCGGAGTCCCTCGTGGTCCCGCGCCCAGGCCTGCACGTAGCGCCCGCCGGTGAGTTTGAGCCCGACCGGGGTTCGCCCGCGCGGAACACCGTTGATCTCGCCGAGGGCGCGAGCGGTCTGCCACTGCTCCAACCGGCCGGTCGAGCGGTCCCCGAGCGTCCGGCCCTGCCATTTGTCCATGAAGCCGGCCGCCCGAACGGTGTTCTCCGGTTCGGGGTAGACCGTCAGGATCTCCGCGAGTGGCAACACCTCGGTTCCCTCACGCAGGGTTTCGGAGGTCAGTTCCACGCTGGTGTGGACCCGGGCGGCTTTGACCTGCAGGGCCAGGAATCCACTCACCATCACCAGGAACAGCGCCGGGACGAAGGCACGGAAACCCAGTCCGGCCCGGTACTGGACGAACACCATCACCAGGGCGGCCGCCGGGCCGGCCAACAGCCAATACCAACTGGCGCCCTGCTCGGCGAACAGCGGTTCGCGACCCTCACTCACCGGTGTCTCAGTCACCGGTGTACCACTCGACGACGCCGGGCCGGCTCAACAGCAGGGTTCCGGCGATGATGGCAAGCAGGCTCAGCAGCGACAGCAGATGGGTGCCGGCGAACACCGCCGCCACCGCCACGACCACCACGATCGCCAGCCCCAGTGCCATCGTCGCCCGGCGCACCCTCTGATTGCGCCCGCGGCAGCGCAGCGCGAAGACCGTCAGCGCGGCACCGGCGACGGCGAACAGGATCCCGGCGCCGCGATAGAGCCGGGCGTACTCCTCAACCGCGGCGTCGGAGACGGTCGGCGGCGCGGCCTGCCGCAGCGCCTCGAAGCTCATGGTCGCCGCGATGAGACCACCGGCAAGTAACAGCAGTCCACCGAGCGCGAGCAGCCATACCGCGGTGGTGACGGCGGCGGGGCGACGGCCGATCGGCGTGAGGTCGTGGGAAGCCATGTTGCGGCCAGCGTAGGTCAGCGGACGAAGAACCGAGTCGAGTCGGGCCGGTGCAGCAGGAAGATCCCCCCGCCGATGAGCACCGCACCGACAATGCCGGTGAGCGCGAAGGCCACCGCCGCCACCGGCGGTCGCGGAGTACCACCCAGGCTCATCATGGTGTAGATGATGGTGGCGACCCCACCGGCGGTCAGCAGCGTGCGGGTCCATCGGTACCCGGAGCGCATCAGCAGCAGGAAGGTCAGCACTAACCCGCCGATCACGCCGGTCAGCACCGCGGTGACGGCGAAGACCAGCATCGAGTTGGCCGCCCGGGCCGCGGTGTAGGCGTCGACGAGTTGGCCGGTCATCATCAGCGGAAGGGCTGCGATCCACAGCCAGAAGCCGGTGTCGACATCGGCGGGGCGGGTCGGCTGGGCGCCGGGCGGCGGGGTGGTCATCTCAGCCAGCCCGCGGCCTCGGCGGCGAAATAGGTCAGCACGATGTCCGCCCCCGCTCTCCGGATGCCGATCAGCGATTCCACCGCGGCACCCCGCCGATCCACCCAGCCGTTGGCCGCGGCGGCGGCGATCATCGCGGAGTCCCCCGACGCCGGGTAGGCGGCCACCGGCTGGGTGGATC
>SYAB01000407.1 GCA_005787665.1 Actinomycetota bacterium | reverse complement strand
CAGGAGCAACTCGGCCAGTCCGGTCAGCGGGCCCGAACCCATCCAGCGGATGTCGTTGGCGATCTTGGTCATAGACACCGCGATGGTCTTCAGCGCCCCGGATGCCTCGACCAGGCCGTCGCGGGCGGCTTGGGCTTCGAAAGAGTCCTTGGCCGTGCTCAATTCGCCCAGCCCGGTCTGGGCCACCAGTACCTCGACCACCTTGGCGCCGAAGCCGTCGGGGGCGTTGAGGCCGGTGCCTACCGCGGTACCGCCGATGGCCAACTCACCGAGGCGGGGCAGGGTGGCCTTCACTCTCTCGATGCCGGCCTCGATCTGGCGGGCGTAGCCGCCGAACTCCTGGCCGAGCGTCACCGGGACGGCGTCCATCAGGTGGGTGCGGCCGCTCTTGACCACGGTGCGCCACTGCCGGGCCTTGTTGACCAGCGACTCGTGCAGGACTTCCAGGGCCGGAATCAGCTGGCGCACAGCCGCTTCGGTGGCTGCGATGTGGGTGGAGGTGGGGAAGGTGTCGTTGGACGACTGCGACATGTTGACATCGTCGTTGGGGTGCACCGTTACACCGTTGCGCGCGCACAGCGAAGCGATCACCTCGTTGGCGTTCATGTTGGAACTGGTGCCCGACCCGGTCTGGAATACGTCGATCGGGAACTGGTCGTCGTGCAGGCCCTCGGCGATCTCTCCGGCCGCGGCGATGATCGCGTCAGCCTTCTCCGCCGGCAGCTTGCCCAGATCCTTGTTCACCTGCGCACAGGCGGCCTTGAGCAAGGCCATCGCCCGAATCTGGTTGCGGTCCAACCCGCGAAAGGAGATCGGGAAGTTCTCCACGGCCCGCTGGGTCTGGGCGCGCCACAGGGCCTTGGCCGGAACCCGGACCTCGCCCATGGTGTCGTGCTCGATCCGGTAGTCGCCGTCGTTCGACATGTACAGCCTTTCTAAGGGAGGGGATAGGCGGCCGAGGTGTCTCCGGTGAAGTCCACCGCAGCGTATTCGTTGAGCTTGGACAGCCGGTGGTAGGCCTCGATCATCCGGACCGTGCCGGACTTGCCGCGCATCACGATCGACTGGGTGGTGCAGCCGCCGCCGTAGAAACGCACACCTTTGAGTAGATCACCGTCGGTGATGCCGGTGGCGCTGAAGAAGACGTTCTCGCCGGACACCAGGTCCTCGGTGGACAGCACCCGGTCCAGATCGTGGCCGCGGTCGACGGCCTTCTGGCGCTCGTCGTCGTCCTTCGGGGCGAGCTGGGCCTGGATCGCGCCGCCCATGCAGCGGATCGCCGCGGCGGTGATGATCCCCTCGGGCGTCCCGCCGATACCGGCCAGCAGGTCGGTGCCGGAGTCGGGACGGCATGCCGCGATGGCCCCGGCCACGTCGCCGTCGGAGATCAGCCGGATGCGCGCCCCGGCCGCCCGGGCGTCGGCGATCAGCCGCTCGTGACGTGGCCGGTCCAGGATGCAGACGGTCAGGTCGGCGACCGAGGAGTTCTTCGCCTTGGCGACCTTCCGGATGTTCTCCCCGATCGGGGCGGTGATGTCGATGGCGTCCACCGCGTCGGGGCCGACGGCGATCTTGTTCATGTAGAACACCGCCGAGGGGTCGAACATCGCGCCGCGTTCAGCGACGGCCAGCACCGAGATCGCGTTGGGCATGCCCTTGCTCATCAGCGTGGTGCCATCGATGGGATCGACGGCGAAATCGCAGTCCGGGCCGTCGCCGTTGCCCACCTCCTCGCCGTTGTAGAGCATCGGGGCGTTGTCCTTCTCGCCCTCGCCGATCACCACCACGCCACGCATGGAGACCGAATTGACCAGCTGGCGCATCGCGTCGACGGCCGCGCCGTCACCGCCCTCCTTGTCGCCGCGCCCCACCCAGCGCCCGGCGGCCATCGCTCCTGCCTCAGTGACCCGAACCAGCTCCAGGGCCAGGTTGCGGTCGGGGGCTTCGCGGCGGCGGGCATCAGGCATGGGCAAGATTGTCCCAGAACCCGCGCACGGGTCCAGACCTGGGATACTGGCGGCTGTGACGACACCCGAACGCGAACCGGACGTCGCCGGTCCGCCGGCGCGCGAACCGGACATCGGTGGCCTTCCGTCCGCACGACCTCCTAAGCCCCGGGTGCTGCAGGACGGCCGCGACATGTTCTGGTCGCTGGCTCCCCTGGTGGTCGCGTGCGTCGTGCTGGCAGGGCTGGTCGGGATGTGTTCGTTCAGCCCGAACGGCCCGGCCGACGGCAGTGCGCCGAGCTACGACGCGGCGTTCGCGTTGCAGGCCGACGCCGGCGCCGTCCCGTTCGGGGTCCGCCTGCCCGACCTGCCGGAAGGCTGGCAGGCCAACTCCGGATCCCGCGAGGGGCTCGAGGGAGGCCGCACCGACCCTGCTACCGGAACCCGACAGAATGCGGTGACCAGCCGTGTCGGTTACATCGCGCCGTCGAAGATGTACGTCAGCCTCACCCAGAGCAACGCCGACGAGGCCGCGCTGGTCGCCTCGATCCAGAAATCGGTGTACCCGACCGGCGTCGAGGACGTCGACGGTGTGCGCTGGATCGTCTACGCGGGCGCCGAGGGCACCGAACCGGTCTGGACGACCAGACTGGCCAGCCCGGCGGGGCCCACCCAGGTGGCGATCTCCGGGGCGGGCAGCGCAGACGACTTCCGGACCCTCGCCGCCGCCACCCAGTCACAGCCCCCGCTGGCCGCCGACCGATAGGACTCCCATGACATCACCGCGCGCCGACCTCACCGGCTGGGTGTGTGAGCCGTTCAGCGCAGCCGGCTTCACTCACGACGTCTACCGCAAGGGCAGCGGTCCCGGGGTCGTGCTGATCCCGGAGATGCCCGGCGTGCATCCCGGTGTGCTTGCGCTGGGAAATCATCTGGTGGACAACGGCTTCACGGTTGCCATCCCGTCGTTGTTCGGTACGCCGGGTGCCCCGGCCCGCGGGGTCGGCCTGGTGCCGACGCTGGTGCGCGGTTGCGTGGCCAAGGAGTTCGCCGCGTTTGCCCTCAACAAGCAGCGCCCGGTGACCCACTACCTGAGGGCGCTGGCGCGGGATCTCAACGACGCCACCCCGGGAAAGGGTGTCGGCGTGATCGGCCAGTGCTTCACCGGCGGTTTCGCGCTGGCCGTTGCGGTCGACGACAGTGTGCTGGCGCCGGTGCTGAGCCAGCCGTCGGTGCCGATTGGGCTCACCGCTGCGGCCAAGCGGGACCCCGGGTTCTCCGACCAGGAGATGCGAGTCATCCAGAAGCGGGTCGCCGATGAGGGCCTGTGCGCGCTCGGTCTGCGATTCAGCGGTGACCCGATGGCGCCCGCAGAGCGGTTCGCCACGCTCAAGGATCGCCTCGGTGACGCTTTCGAGGTCATCGAGATCGACAACTCGCCGGGCAACGCCGGCGGGTTCGGCCGGATGGCGCACTCGGTGCTGACCGAGGAGGTGCGCGAGGTGGACGGCCAACCGGCCTTCGAGGCGCGACGGCGCGTGGTGGAGTTCCTCAAGGAGCGCCTGGGGTAGCGCCCGCCTCCGGTTCGGCGGCCGCCGCCGATGGCGGCGCAACCTGCCACTCGGTCGTGGCCTCGGTCGTGGCCTCGGTCGTGGCCTCCGTCGTTTTCCGACTCTTGGCCTTGGCCTTTCGGCGTCTTGACGGTTTCTTGTCGCCCTCCGCCGAGGCGGTGTCCTCCATGGCGACGCCCTTGTAGACCGAGAGATAGACCGAAATCGTCGTCACGATCAGGATCATCAGGACCGGCCCGAGGATGATCCCGAAGAACCCGAACATCGCGATGCCGGAGAACACCGACAGCAGCATCAGGGCGGGATCCAGACGGGCTTCCTGGGGCACCAGGATCGGCCGCAGGAAGTTGTCGATATTGGTGATGGCAAGGAGGTGGAACAGCACCACGAACAGTCCGCCCGCGACGTTGCCGAAGAACATCATCCCGATACCGAAGGGGATGGTCACGATGCCGCTGCCGAGGGGAATCACCGACAGTGCCGTGAGCAGGATGGCGAAGATGAAGAAGGCGTCGTGGAAGCCGGCGATGTAGATCGAGATCGCCCCGAGTACGCCCTGGATGACCGCAATGATGAACTGGCCCTTGACCGTTCCCTTCACCATTGCGCCCATCTTGGCGAGGTAGAGGTCGGTGACCTCCTCGCCGAGGGGGTTGAGCCGGCGGATCAGGGTGATCACCTCGGTCTTGTTCACCAGCAGCGAGACCAGGACGTAGAGGAAGATGATCGCCGAGGTGATGAACCCGATCGCGCCGCCGGCCGCGCCGCTCAGGGTCCGCAGCAGCCATTCGCCGACGGTCTGGGCGACTTTTCCGAGATTGTCGCGTAACGACTGCACGGTGATCTGCGGTGTCTGGAACGGCAATTTGGCCAGCAACTGGTTCACCGTGCCGATGGCCTTGTCGCCGAGTGCGTTGAGGTCCGCGGTCTTGGCCCAGTCGGCGACGCCGATCAGCATGTGTGAAATCTGGACCGTCGCTATCGAGATCACCGCCGTGATCGGGATGACCACCGTGGCAAGGGCGGCCAGAACCGTGAGGGTGGTGGCCAGCCCCCCGTTGAACTTGGCCCGCAACCGGTTGTAGAGCGGCGAGAACAGGTAGGCGACGATCGCGGCGATCACCAGAAGCATGAAGTAGCGGCGCAGGAAGTAGGCGCCGAACAGCAGCGCGATACCGGTGACGATGGCCAGCGCGCGCTTCTGGGACGGGGTGAATTCGGTCTTCACTGCCCCTACTGTCCCATCAGCCGGGTCAGGTGCTGGTGGATATCGGGGTACCGCTTCAGATGCGCGCCGCCGTTGAGATCCAGCACCTCCCCGGTCATCCACGACGACTGCGGCGAGCACAGGAACGCCACCGCCGCGGCGACATCCTCGGGGGTTCCGGCCCGGCCCAGCGCGGTGTTCTCGATGTACTCCTCGACGACGCCAGGAATCGCCGTCGCCCCCTCGGTCAGCGGGGTGTGCACGAATCCGGGCGCCACCGCGTTGACCCGGATACCGCGCGGCCCGAGTTCGAGGGCGGCGACTGCGGTGAGCATCGACAGGCCCGCTTTCGCGGCGCAGTAGGCGCTCATCCCGATCGCGGGCTGACGGGCGTTCAGCGAGGTCAGCGACACCACCGAGCCGCCTTCGTCCAGATGGCGCCCCGCGTGCTTGATAACCAGGAACCCGCCGGTGAGGCACACCTCGATCACTGAACGGAACACATCGGCGTCGAGGTCGGTGATCAGCCCGAAGCCACTGAACCCGGCACAGTTCACCACGACGTCCAGGCCGCCCGCGCGGTCGACGACATCGTCGAACAGGCGCGCCACGCTCTGCTCGTCGGTGACCTCGACGGCCGCCCAGTCATGTGGTTCGCCCAGTTCGCCCGCGTGCTGCCGGGCCGCGTCGGTGTTGCGGTCCGCGATCGTCACGCGGCAGCCCTCGCTGGCCAGCATCCGGGCGCAGGCGAGGCCGATTCCGGACGCGCCGCCGATCACGACGGCGACTCGCGCAGTTCTCATGGTGTCCTCCGATCCGCCTCGGGTGCGCCCCACTTCTGGCGCACCGCCTCCCACGGGTTCGCGTAGCGGCCCGGCTGACGGTAGTAGGGCGAGCGGCGTTTGAGGTACTGGCGCGCCAATGGGGCGATCAGACGCAGCGGATAGCGGCGCCAGCCGGCTTTCTCGGCCGTCTCGGCCAGCATCTGCGGCCACGGGTGGTGCTGATGGCCCAGCAGTTCCTGGGCGGTGGCCGAGTCCATCCAGTCGGTGGCGAACCAGGCGTCGTCATCGGCGGGATCGCCACGGCGGCCGAGGGGGAGAGCGCCCACCAACCCGATCGCGGCCGCCGTCGCTGCGCCGACCTCGCCCTGCAGGAGTCGGTGGGTGTCGTCACCGCCAATCAGCAGTGTCCGGCCCACGACATCGGCGGTGGTGGCCGCCGCGCACGCATGCGCGACATCACGGACGTCAACGGTCTGCAACCGGCCGTCGGTCGGCAGGACCGCCCCGAAGTGGATCAGGTCGGGGTCGGTGTCCATCCGGATGTCGACGGAGAGCACGCCACCCAGTCGCAAGATCACCCAGTCCAGCCGGGAGGCCCGGACCAACTCCTCGGCCTCCACCTTGTGCTGCCCGTAGACGTCGTAGGGCCGCACCGGGGTTGCGGCGGTGAGCACCCCGACGACTCGGTGCGGATTGCGGGGCCCGTACACCGCGATGCTGGAGGCCAGCACAAAGCGGGGTGGATAACT
>SYAB01000406.1 GCA_005787665.1 Actinomycetota bacterium | reverse complement strand
GGGCCGGCGGTGCCTACCGGGGCGGGTCGCCTCGCCAGCTGAAACTGTCGACGTACTTGCCCATGTCCTGGGCGATCTGGACGTTGGCCGGCGACGGTGGGCCGGGCCCGACTCCGGGCCCGAACTGCCGGAACGGTCCCTCCGCGACGGCCACCAGAGCCAGGTCGTTCTTTACCGCCGCGATGGCGATGATCCGAACCGGACTTGCCCGTTGCTGGGCCCGGAAGTCGGCCGCCACCCCGTAGCCGGGTTCGTAACCGACTGTGGCGTTGGGCAATTCGTAGGCCACCACGGCGGCTGGGAAGGCCTCACCGAGGACGTCCTCAACGACTTGGCGGGCCGCCCGCCCGGCCGCGGGCGTGCCGAAGAGTCGCAGGGTGCCACCGTCCCCGCCAAGCCACTCGGCCGTGACCCCCCCGGAATCGGTGGTGACGGTATAGGCGGCTCCCGGCGCGGGGTAGGACACCTCGAATTCCCCGCCGGGGGCGGCGAATCGGGGGTTGGTCGACACCGGCAGACCGGTCGGCGGCCGTCCGCAATCCGGCGGGCAGGTGTAGACCGGTGCGTCGACGACCCGGATGTCGATCAGCGTGAGCACCAGCAGGGCGACCACCAGGCCGAGGAGCCACAGCCCGAGGACGAGGACGTACGTCGGGCCGCTGTGGCGCCGCGCCTGGGTCATCGTCCCGCCGCACGGGCCAGCAGGATGTTCTTCGCGAGGTTGGCGACGTTGGGGCTGCCGAGGCCGGTCACCATGTCGTAGCCGGCTCGCCCACTCGGGGTGACCGCGTTGCCGCCGAGTCGGATATCGCGAAAACTCGGCGCCGCGGCGCCTCGGGCGACCCGGTACAGCAAGGGATTCAGGTTCCCCAGTGGGCCCGCGCCGCCGGCGGCGAACATCTCGTTGATGAGTGCGGCGAACCCGGCCCAGATCGGCGCCGACTGGGAGGTGCCGCCGCCGACAAGGACCTGTTGGGCGAAGACGTGCTTCACCCCGGTGAAGGGGTCCCCGACCGCGGAGATGTCCGGAACCAGTCGGCGGTCCGCCGGGCCGGCTCCGGGGTCGACGGTCTGCCAGGGCGGACGTTCGTAGAGCACCGAGGCGCCACCGGCCGATCCTTGGGTGAGCGGCACGTTGTACCAGGACTGCTCGGCCAGCCAGTCGCCTTCGGCGTCGGTGGACAACCGGGTGCCGCCTACGGCCGTCATCTCCGGGATCGATGCCACCGCGTCCACCCCGACGTCGTCTGGACTCGGGGGATCCGACCAACTCTGCCCGCCCTTGCATTCCAGCCCCGCGAGGTCGCCGGCGGCGATGAACGCCGTCGTCCCGTTGCGCAGCGCCCTGGTCACGGCCGCGCGAACCGGTGCCAGATCGGCCGCGTTGAACAACCGGTCGCAGCCCCAGCCGATCGAGAAGCTCCAGACGGCTCCCGGGAACTGGCGGTCCACCGACTCCAGCAACTGAGCCAGCTTGTCGAAGCCCCCGCCACCCTCCACGCTGGGACGCGAATTGACCAGCACGAGTTGGGCATCCGGCGCGACGGCGTGAACCATCTGGAGGTCCATCGTCGCCTCGCCGCGGCGCTGGTCGGGCATGCCGCCCACCACCTGTGGTGTGAAGCGGGGCAGGTCGAACCAGTCGGCGAAGCTGTCCATGTCGGCCTGGTCGAACCCGTCGAAGGCGAAAACCACCACCGTCCGTCCCTCCCCGGTATACCCGGCTTGGGTCAGCGGTGTGGCGTTGTAGGCCTTCAGCAACTGGTTCGGCAACAGGCCGCCGTCGGGCACGTCGCGTGGCGGCGGGGGTGGGCGTGACTCGCGGTAGGGGAGGTAACCCAGAATCCGGCCGAGACCGCTCACCTCGGTGCGGGCGGCACGGGGTACGGCCGGCTGGCGGGGCGAGGCGTGGTAGACGCGACCGGGTTCCAGGCCGTCGTTAATCCGGTAGTGACGCACCGTGACGCCGAACGCATCGGCGACCGCGGTCGGGGCGCCCTCGATGACGGCCCAGTCGTCGCCGTCGCGCCATCGGACAGACAGCCCGTGTGACCGGGCCCACGCGGTCAGTCGAGACGGTGCCGCGGCATGGTGCAGGGCGGCGGTGATCTTCACCGCACCGGAACGGGCCGGGCCGAGATCCGTTGATTCCGAGAGCAACCGGGCAAAGGGCCCCGCGATGAGAGTACCCGGCGCCGGGACCTCGGACCGATCGGCACCGAGGAGTACGAGCGCGGCCCCGAGCACCGCGGTGCCGACGAGGGCCTGCAGGCGCCGCCGTCTCGCCGACCGGGACAGCGCCCGGGTCGCCGCCCCGCAGTCCGGGCAGAATGGCAGGTCCGGCACGGTGTGATCGCAGCGTCCGCACCGGACTGGACGGCCCGTCGAGGGGTCGGGGGTCTCGTGTAGAAGTGCCGATTGGATGCCTGCCCGCAGCAGCACCATGATCAGTGCCGTGAAAACGACATTCGCGCTCATCTCCCACGGCCTGGGCAACTCAGCGGTATCCACGATGTACACCGCCAGGTAGACCCCGATGCAGGCCCCGGCGTAGACCCACAGCACCGCGCGAAGATGCCGAGGTGTGTTGTCGCCGCGAGCAACGGGTCGAAACCACAGCGCGATGCCGACCATGCCGCCTGCCGCCGCCGCGGTCAGCGGATCGACCAGGCCGTACAGGAATGCTTCCTCAAGCAGGCGCCCGGGGCCGAAGGTGTTGAGCAGACCCGCGGTGAACTGCGGTGCCAGCCAGGTCATGGTCCCGGCGGCGCTGTAGAACAGCGCGCCGAGTGCCCCGATGAGGAAGCCGTCCAGCGACTCCCGCGCTGGGAGGCGCATCATTCGCACCGCAACCGCGGGCAGCACCATCAGCAGTGCACCGACCATGGTGGTCGCCAGTCCGATGCCGAGTGCATGCAGTAGTTGAGATCCGGCGCCTAGGGGAACTCCGTAGGCGCCGGCGACGATACTGCCGGTCCAGAGCCACCACGCGGCGCCGAACCCGGCGCCCAGGGCAGACGAAATGGCCAGAGCGGGCGCGGAGATGTCCCGAAACGCGTCCGATCGCCACACGTAGAGCAGGAAAAGCAACGGCAATCCCAGCGCGATCACCGTGATCAGCGGTCCCAGCAGTCGCAGGAGGGAGAATGTCATCAGCATGGCAAGCGCGAGAAAGAGTCCGAGCCGGAACGGCCCGCGATACCGGTCGCTGAGGTGGGGGAACATCGTGCTGGTGACCAGCGGCCAGCCGACCCGCTGACGCGGGGCCACGGCGAAGGTCGCCGGACGCAACACCTGCCGAAGGCTCCGGGGTCGGGCGGCGGCGTCGGCGCCGCAGTCGCCGCAGAACTCGCCCGCCGGCACCGTCGCGTGGCAGACCCGGCATTGACGGGTCATCGCGGTGTCGGTGTGCTCAGACATGGTGGGCCCAAGTTAGCCCACATCGGTGCTGTCGCGGGTGATGCGCCACTCGTGCCCCCGGCATGATTCGAACATGCGACACCGGCTTTAGGAGAGCCGTGCTCTATCCCCTGAGCTACGAGGGCGGACCGCAGGCAGCTTACCCCTTGCCCGAACGCTCAGCGCAGCGCAGCGACCACGTCCGCGAAGTACCTGCCGTGATAATCCTGCACGGTGAAGTAGGTGAGCCCGTAGCGCTCGCGCTGCGCGGTCAGCCTGTCGGCGATCTGCTGTGG
>SYAB01000405.1 GCA_005787665.1 Actinomycetota bacterium | reverse complement strand
TCTTCGCGGATCAGCGTCGCGGTCAGGCCCAGGCGCCGCCGGGACTGCAGATCGGCGGTCATCCGGAACACCGGGGCCGGCAGCAGATGCACCTCGTCGTAGATGATCAGTCCCCAGTCGCGGCTGTCGAACAGTTCCAGGTGCCGGTACTCGCCCTTGGTGCGGCGGGTGATCACCTGGTAGGTCGCGATGGTGACCGGGCGGATCTCCTTGCGCTCCCCGGAGTACTCGCCGATCTCCTCCTCGGTGAGGGAGGTCCGCGCGATCAGCTCCCGCTTCCACTGCCGACCGGCCACCGTGTTGGTCACCAGGATCAGCGTGGTGGCACCCGCTTTGGCCATTGCCGCGGCCCCCACGATGGTTTTGCCGGCTCCGCACGGCAGTACCACCACGCCGGAACCGCCGGCCCAGAACGAATCCGCGGCCATCTGCTGGTAGTCCCGCAACTCCCAGCCGTCCTGAGCCAGAGTGATCGGATGGGCCTCGCCGTCGACGTAGCCGGCCAGATCCTCGGCGGGCCAGCCGATCTTGAGCAGCATCTGCTTGACCCGGCCCCGCTCACTGGGGTGGACGACCACGGTGTCGGGGTCGATCCGGGCGCCGAGCATCGGCGTGATCTTCTTGTTGCGCAGCACCTCCTCCAGCACCGCGCGGTCGAGGCTGATCAGGCACAGTCCGTGGGCGGGATGTTTGACCAACTGCAGTCGGCCGTAGCGGGCCATGGTGTCGACGATGTCGACCAGCAGCGGTTGCGGGACGGCGTAGCGGGAGAAGCTGACCAGGGCGTCGACCACCTGTTCGGCGTCGTGCCCGGCGGCCCGGGCGTTCCAGAGTGCGAGCGGGGTGACCCGGTAGGTGTGCACATGCTCGGGGGCGCGCTCGAGTTCGGCGAACGGGGCGATGGCGGCCCGAGCGGCGTCGGCCTGCTCATGGTCGACCTCGAGCAACACGGTCTTGTCGCTCTGCACGATCAGGGGGCCGTCAGTCATGAGGTCATTATCCGTCGTCGGCCGACATCACCGACGTCACCCTGTGCACGGCGAACTCACGAGGTCGACTATGCGCCGAGTCCCAGGCCACCAACCGACCGCCGTGCACGCCCAGTGGCCGGACCACTCGCTGGGTCGAGACTCCGGCGGCATCGACGTAGCCGATCAGCACGTCGGTGCCGTGCGCGATTGCCTGCTGCAGCAGCGCCATCACCACGGCAGCGTCCAACCGCGCCGCGCCCAGTGGCGCGGTGTCGATCCTGCGCAACACCGCCACGACGGTGGCCAGATTCTGTGGGTTGGGCGCCGGGGCCGCCCGGGGAACCCGTCGGACCGCAACCGGCGGCACCCGGCAGCCGCGGCGACGCAGGTCGACGATCGCGCCGGACTGGTCCTCGGCCGCCGGGGCGAATCCGCTTGTGCGGAGAGCCTCGAGCACCTCGGCGATCGGGGCCGCGGACACCGCGACCGTCGGCGCGAGCAGTCGTGTCTCCAGCGCCGACAGTCCCGGAGCGTTGATGGCGTGCGACAGCAGGGCGGGATCATCGCAGCGAACGAAAGATGACGCCATACCCACCCGGAGTTGTCCGTGCCGGCGTGCGACGTCATTGATCAGATAGCTGAGTCCCTGGGGGACAGGGGTTTTCGAGTATGTCTCGAAGAACCGTTGCAGTCCCTCGGCGGTGCGCCCGGAATCCAGCGCCCGCCGCACGGACTGCTCGCCGACCCGATAGACCATCGCCGCCCCCGCTGACTCGACATCCGCCACCGCGCCGAGTTCCTCGGCCAGGTGCCGTTGCAGGGGACCGGGGACCACCACGGTGAGATCGGCCTGCACCAGGAAGTGGTCGATCGGTGCGGGCAGGGCCGCGGCCATCGCGGCCAGTGCATCCTGCTCGCCCTCAGTCAGCAGGACGCGGGCCGGTGTGCTCAACGCGTCGCGACCGGTGAGTCCGACCGCATGGGCTTCCTCGAGCAGATGTCCGACCGGGGTGGGCTGGAGTCGGGCGGCCCACCGCGGGCGGCGCCAGATCAGCGCCGCGGAGGCCTGCGCGGCATCGACCCCGCGACCCGCCGGCAGCCCGGCGAGCAATCCGAGCAGCAGCCGGCGGTCCAGCGGAGCGGCCGTGGAATACAGTGAATCCGACAGGGCGGCATAGGGTTTCCCGTCAGGACTGCGCTGCCCGATCAAGCCGGGGCGGGACGGCAGATCGAGCCAGGCGGTGGCCAGCTGCAGCCAGCGTGTCGCCGGCGGCGCTTCGGCGAACCGGTCGGCGGCCACCGTCGGCGCCCAGTAGCTCACCGCATCGCCGGGCGGCAGCGGGTCGGGAACCCCGCTGGCGATCAGCCCGGCCACCGCCGCGAGTTCCAGGATCAGCCCCAGTCGGCGCTCGTCGATTCCGGTCATCTTGGCCAGCCGCTTGGCCTCGCGCACCCCGAGGCCGCCGCTGCGCAATTCGGGCACCGGTGCGCTCGAGAGGTTCTCCAGCACCGTTTCGATCTGCCGGGAGAGTTCCAGCACCGCACCCGCCGCCGATCCGTCGACGTCCTTGACGGTGGCCGTCGACACCGCGAGGTCGGGGGGCGTCAGCTCCCGCGGTCCGGGTTGCTCGCCGCGCAGCACCGCTGCGACGTCACGGGGCAGCACCACCGTCTCGTCGTCGAGTTTGCGCAACAGGCCCGCCGCCAGCAGGCGCTGGACCGGGCGATCCACCGGGGTCCCGGGCGCGGCATCACGGGTGCGGCCCACCGGCGAGCCGACCACCAGCCGCTCCAGCACCGCGCGTGCCGGATCGTCGAGGTCCTCGATGGCTGTGGTGAGTTCGCCGGCTGACCGGCTCGGGTCCTCGGCGACGGCCTGACCCGGGAACCACGGCAGCGCGGCGGAGGACTCCGCCGAGACGCGGACGTCCTCCTCGCCCCAGGCCAGCGCCCGTTCGCGAAGGTCCTCCAGGGCCCTGAGCAGGTCGGCGTCGCCCGTTCGGCCGGCCAGCAGTGACACCAGGTCGGCGACCGGGACGGCGTCGTGGTCGGCCCGCAGCACCAGCAGAGCGTCCAGTACCGCCAGGTGCAGAAAGTCCAACTCGTCGGCGGCGGCCTTGATCGACTGGCGGGACGCGGCCCGGGCCGCAAGTGCGGCAAGACTGCCGGGGGCGGGCTGGGCGAGGTCGGGGCGCAGTTCGAGCAACCGGAGCAGTCGCTCGTCGGGCAGATCGGCGAGCCATCGCCCCAACGGCACGCCCCGCCGGGGCCCGGTGGGCGGGGAGTGCGTGGTCATTGCTGACCAGGGTAAAACAGCCGGCATCGACGCGAGTCCGGCCGTCAGATGTCAGAATGATCCCGTGGCAGAGAATTCGAGCAAGAAAAGGTACGTCGACAACGGCTGGCCGACCCGGGATCCGGACGATCACGCGGTGAGCGAACTGGCCTCTGACCGGGTGGGCCCACTCTCCCCGTTCGGAGACCTGACGTTCCCGCTGCCGGCCTCGTCGCTGCCGTACCTGCACCCGGTCACCGTCGTCAACAGGTAGCGGTGACCGGCGGGCCCTCCGGGCTTCCCCGACGGCGCCTGTCGCACCTTGACGACCACGGTGCGGCGCGGATGGTGGATGTGTCCGCCAAACCCGCCTCCGCGCGCACTGCGAGTGCAGCAGGCACCGTGCGTACCACTGCCGAGGTGATCGCGATGATTGCCTCCGGCGGTCTTCCCAAGGGGGATGCGCTGGCCACGGCGCGGGTCGCCGGTGTCCTCGCCGCCAAACGGACCAGCGAACTCATTCCGATGTGCCACCAACTGGCCCTCACCGGCGTCGACATCGACTTCGGTATCGGGCCGAGCCACCTGGACGTCACCGCCACCGTGCGGACCACCGATCGCACGGGCGTCGGGATGGAGGCGCTGACCGCGGTGAGCGTCGCGGCCCTGACGGTGTACGACATGATCAAGGCTGTGGACCCGGCGGCCCGCATCGACGACATCCACGTGGTGCGCAAGGAGGGCGGCAAGACCGGCATCTGGACGGCGCCGCGGTGACCCGGTCCGCCCGGGTCGTTATCGCCTCCACCCGCGCGGCCGCGGGGACCTACGACGACCGCTGCGGCCCGATCATCCGGGACTGGTTGCGCTCGCGCGGGTTCGACGCCCCCGAACCCGCGGTGGTGGCCGACGGTCCGGCGGTCGCACAGGCGTTGCGCGCGGCACTCGACGGGCACGCCGATGTCGTGATCACCTCGGGTGGCACGGGTATCTCGCCGACGGACGGCACTCCGCAGGCCACCGCCGCGCTGCTGGACTACGAGATTCCCGGACTCGCCGACGCCATCCGACGGTCCGGTCTGCCGGCGGTGCCGACCGCGGTGCTGTCCAGGGGGGTGTGCGGGGTGGCCGGCCGGACCCTCATCGTCAACCTGCCCGGGTCGACCGGGGGGGTTCGTGACGGCCTGGAGGTGCTCGCCCCCGTACTCGAGCACGCCCTGGACCAGTTGGCCGGGGGAGACCACCGATGACCCGGATCCTGCGCGCCGCGGTGACCGAGGAGACGATCCTGCTGACCGCGCACGAGCATCTGGTCGCCCACGAGGCGGCCGGCGCGGTGGTGGGGTTCGCCGGGATAGTCCGCAATCACGACGGCGCCCGCGAGGTGCTGCGACTGGAGTACTCCGCTCATCCGCACGCCGAACAGATCCTCTTCGAGGTCCTGGCCGAGGTGGCGGCCACTGCGACGGGCGTGCGCGCGCTGGCCGCGAGTCACCGGATCGGCACCCTCGCGATCGGGGACGCCGCCCTGGTCGCGGCGGTCTCGGCCGATCACCGGGCGGCCGCCTTCGACACCTGTGCGCGTCTGGTCGACACGGTCAAGGCGCGGCTACCGGTGTGGAAGCACCAGTTCTTCGCCGACGGCACCGACGAGTGGGTGAATTCCGCCTAGCCGGCCGGGGCGACCGCGGCCGGAATCGGCAACGGCTCTGCCTCAGCTGCCGGCGCGGGCGGCGCAGCAGGGTCGGCCGGCAACGGTGTGTCGGCCGGCAACGGTGCGTCGGCCGGCCCGGGTGCCGCCGCCGGCGCCGCCGTGTCGCCAGGGATTGGCGCGGTGAAGGATCGCTGGGCCAACGCGACCAGCAGATCGTCGCGGTCGATCTCGTCGTTCTTCAGGGCCTGCCACAGTTCCTTGAGGTAGGACACGTTCGGGTTCGACTGCGGCCCGACGGGTTCGGTGCTGGTGCCCGGCGGCGGGCTGTCGGGGCTCGGCAGGTGCGGCATATCGGCGGGGACGAGTTCGGCGGCGACGGCCGTGGTGTCACCGGCCGGGGCGGCTGGGTCCGTCGGGGCGGGCACGGCCGTGGCCGGCAGGACCGGCGGGACCGCCGGATCGGCGGCCGGCGTCAGGGGTGCCGGATCCGAGAACCCGGTCTGGATGATGGCCGGTTCGGAGGCTCCGGTCGTCGGTTCGGTCTCGGTCGTCTCGGAGATGGCGATGATCTGTGGTGCCGCCGGCTCCTGTGATTCCGCCTCGTCGACCACGTCCAGGGGTGCATCCAGGGCGGTGGCGGGCTCGTCGGCGGAATCCGCGGCGGGTTCGGCGGAAAGGTCGCGCGGCGTCGGTGCGGACAGGCCGCGGCCGCAGACCGGCCAGGCGCCCTTGCCCTGACCGGCGAGCACCTTCTCGGCGATCGCGATCTGCTGGTCGCGGGTGGCCAGGTGGGCGACCGAGGCGAACTGGCCGCCGCCGTAACCGAGCCAGGTGCTGGGCGCGAACTGAAGACCGCCGTGGTAGCCGTTGCC
>SYAB01000404.1 GCA_005787665.1 Actinomycetota bacterium | reverse complement strand
GCGGCGCGCTCGGCACGCAGCCGCGGCGCGCCCGAGAACGCGACCCGATCCAACAGACCCGCGAGCGGGCCGGCAAAAACGGTGGCGGCGATCGCCAGCGCCAAGGTGACCAACGCGGCGGTGGTCAGCACCGTGGTGCCGTCGGCATCCGCCCTGAACGCCGCCGTGCCGATCAGCAGCTGACCGTCGATCAAGACCACCGCGAGCAGCGCGCCAAGGAACGAGCGCAGCATCGCCGCCCGCAATGCCTGGCCCTCGTCGAAGGCGTCCCACAGCGCCACCGCCATTCCCAGCAACAGCACGTCCAGACCGGTGGAGGTCAAGGCCAGCCAACTCGGCACCAACCCGAGTGGAATGACGAGGATGGCGTTGCCGAGGGCGAAGAACAGCGTCGCGACGGCGACCACACCGGCCACCCGCGCCGGCTTCGCGGGCTCCCCGCGAGCCGGGGAGAGATTCCGCACCGCGGCAACCATGGCGCCCAGCGTCGACACCGAGATCGCGGCGAACATCACCCAATGGCCACGTCGCAGTGGCCCGTCGACGCTGCCTGCCAGCCCCGCTCCCAGTAATACCGCCGCAGCCACCAGCGCCGTCAGCGTAATCTCCCGGACCCTGCTCCGCTCGGTGTCGGCCGGCCGGGCGAGCTCCAGAAGGACGGCGAACCAGGCGATCGACGGGACCGCCACCAGGTAGATCTCGATACGGCTCAGCGCTTCCGCGTAGCCACCGCCGACCACCCGCACCGCGTCGAGAGCCACCACGACGGCGAAGCCGCACAACCCGATGGCGGCCAGCACCAGCACGGGCTTGCGCGGATCGCGGGACAGCAGATAGAGGCCCATCCACCAGGCCAGCGAGAAGACCAGGACCGACAGCGCCACCACGGCTAGGCGCCGAATCTACGGTGCCGCCGGCTGTAGTCACGCAGCGCTCGGAGGAAGTCGACCCGCCGGAAATCCGGCCAGTGCGCCTCGGTGAACCACATCTCCGAGTAGGCGCTCTGCCAGAGCAGGAACCCGGACAGGCGCTGCTCCCCCGAGGTGCGGATCACCAGATCGGGGTCGGGCTGGCCGTAGGTGTAGAGGTTCTCCGAGATGCCCTCGATGGTGACGGCCTCGATCATCTGATCCGGGTTGGCGCCGTTGGCCGCCTGCTTGCCCAGCAGCGAGCGCACGGCGTCGACGATCTCCTGGCGCCCGCCGTAGCCGACGGCCACATTGACATGAAACGAGCCGGACGGCGCAGTCGAGGCGGCGTGATCCACCGCCTCGCGCAGCCGCCGGGCCGACTCCTCGCCGACCAGTTCCAGATCGCCCACGGTACGAACACTCCAGCGATTGACCGGGGCGCAGATCTCCTCGACGACATCGGTGATGATCTCGATGAGCGCCGCGAGTTCCTCGGGGTCGCGCTGCAGATTCTCCGTCGACAGCAGATACACCGTCGCCATCTCGATGCCCGCGGCCTGACACCAGCGCAGCATCTCGGCGATCTTGCATGCGCCCATCCGATAGCCGTAGCTCACGTCGTCGTAACCGGCGTCGCGGGCCCAGCGGCGGTTGCCGTCGCACAGGACGGCGATATGGCGCGGAAGTGCGGATTTGGACTTGGCGAGCTCCTGACGCAGCCGCATCTCGTAGAGCCGGTAGGCCGGCTCCTTGAGTCGGGGCGGAATGAGCTCCACGACGAATCAGACTACTGTGGCGTGGGGCGCGCGGGGGCGACGGAGGTGGGATGGACCAGGAAGCCGGGACCGCGGTCGACTCCGCCGAAGACTTCCCCGAAGCCGTCGTCGACGCGGCTGCGCAATTCCTCGGAAAGCCCCGGGCGCGCGGCTGGATTCACGTCTACGCCGCGGTCATCGCGGCGATCGCCGGAGCGGCGCTGGTGGCGGTGTCCTGGTCGGTGGGTTCAACACGGGCCGGGATCGCCACGTTGATCTACACGCTGACGATCGTGGCGATGTTCGCGGTCAGCGGCACCTACCACCGGGTGAGCTGGACCTCGCCGGCGGCCCACAAGTGGATGAAGCGCCTCGACCACTCGATGATCTTCGTGTTCATCGCCGGCAGCTACACCCCGTTCGCCTTGCTCGCGTTGCCAGAGACCGACGGCTGGGTGCTGCTCTGGATCGTCTGGGGCGGCGCACTGGCCGGGGTGCTGCTCAAGATGTGCTGGCCGTCGGCTCCCCGCTGGGTGGGGGTTCCGCTCTACCTGCTGCTGGGGTGGGTGGCGGTGTGGTTCATCGGGCCGATCATGCACGGCGCCGGGGTGGCTGCGCTGGTGCTGCTGATCGTCGGCGGGGTGCTCTACAGCGTCGGCGGTGTGCTGTATGCGCTGAAGTGGCCCAACCCGTGGCCGACGACGTTCGGCCACCACGAGTTCTTCCACGCCTGCACCGCGGTGGCGGCGATCTGTCACTACATCGCGATGTGGTTCGCGGTCTTCTGGTAGCTCCTCAGACCGTGGTGACGTTCGCCGGCGACCAGTAGGCCTTCATCGAGGCGACCTTGCCCTCGTTGTTGAACACCATCACGTCGATCGGCTCGATCCGCATCCGGCTGCCCTCCCCGGCCCCGACGGTGATGGTGAACATGAACGCGGCCTCGTGACCGCAGACCCGCAGGGCGAGCAGTTCGGTCTCGCGGGGGATGCTCTCGATGTTCTGGTAAAAGCCATGGATGGCGTGGCGGCCGATATGCACCTCGCCGCCGACGGGATCCTCCACCGTCGCGTCGTCGGCGTAGAGGTCGGCGATCTGGTCGGCGGTACCAGAGGCGACCAGGTCGAGATACCGGTGGACCATCGACTCGATATGGTCGGCGGGGGGCTGCGCGTCGGGCATACGGGCGACGCTACACCGGCCCCCCGAGGGCCTCGGCGAGTTCGGTTGCCCCGGTGACCGGCAGGTCACACACCCGGCCGCGGCAGATGTAGGCGGCGTCGGCCCCGCGCACCCGGTCGCGCCCGGCAAGTAGCGGCATCGAGTCCATCGCACCGCCGACGACCACGGTCCCGCCGGGCGCCATCCGGCGGGCGGCGGCCAGCAACGGAGAGTCCGGACCGGAGGTCGCGACCGCGATCTGGAGCGGACCGCGCACCGCGGCCTCCGCGACGGCCAGCCAGTGGCCCGCCGACCGGGCAGCCTTGGCCAGTAACGCGCTGTGTGCCAGCAGGGTCTCGGCGGCGGCCTCGCCGTAGCGACCGGCGCGGTCGGCTCCGACCAGGTACGCGGCGGTCAGCAGCGCCTCGGCGATCGATGATGCCCCCGCCGGCGTCGCCCCGTCGACCGGGTCGGCGGGGCGCAGCATCAACTGCTCGGCATCATCGGCGGTGTCGAACCATCGACCCGGGCGGTCGGGATCGGCGAAATGCCGCAGCGCACTGTCGATCAACCCGGTCGCGTCATCGAGCCATCGCTGCTCGCCGGTCAGTTGGTAGAGCGCCAGCAGTCCGGTGGCGAGCGTGGCGTGGTCCTCGAGGATTGCGCCGCTGTCGCCGACCCGGCCTCCGAGACTGGACCGGCGTAGGCGGCCCTCCACCAGATGCAGATCCAGGACCGCCGACGCGCACCGGCGTGCCGCCTCGAGAAGTGCCGGATCCTGCAGCGCCACACTGGCTTCGGTCAGCGCGGTGATCGCCAGCCCGTTCCATGCGGTGACGATCTTGTCATCGCGCGCGGGCTGTGGGCGATCCGCTCGCTCGGCCAGCAGGCCGGCGCGCACCCGCTCGAAGCGCTCCCAGTCCTCCGGATCGACGGGCAGTTGGAGAACGGACGCGCCGTGCTCGAAGGTCCCCTGCTCCGTGACCGCGAAAAGCCTTGCCGCCCAGTCTCCGTCGTCGTGACCGAGGACGTCGCGAAGCTGACCGGGCGTCCACACGTAGCTGGAACCCTCGACACCGGCGGCATCGGCGTCCAGTGACGAGGTGAACATGTCGGCACATGTCAGGTCATCGAGCAAAAACGCGGCGGTCTCGGCGGCGACCCGGCGGGCCAGCGGGTCACCGGTGCGCCGGGCCCAGTGCGCGTAGACCCGCAGCAGCAGCGCGTTGTCATAGAGCATCTTCTCGAAGGGCGGCACCACCCAATCGGCGTCGACGCTGTAGCGGGCGAATCCGCCGGCCAGTTGGTCGTAGAGTCCGCCGCGCGCCATCGCGGTGCACGTCCGTCGCACCGTGCCCAGCGGCACCGGGGAGCCGGTGCGTTCGTGGGTGCGCAGCAGGGCCTCCAGCAGCGCCGAGGGCGGGAACTTCGGGGCGCCGCCGAACCCGCCGCGGACCGTGTCCTCCTCACGCAGCAGCGCGCTGACGGCGTGGTCGCACAGCGCCGCGTCGACCTCGGGCCCGCCGCCCGGCAGCCCGGCGGTCATCCGCCGCAGCTCGCCGGAGATGTGGTCGCCGGCCTGCTCAACCTCGTCGCGGCGTTCGGCCCACGTCTCACCGACAGCCGCGAGCAGTTGCAGGAACTGCGGCTTGGGAAAGTAGGTGCCGCAGAAGAACGGCCGCCCGTCGGGGGTCAGGAAGCATGTCATCGGCCACCCGCCGTGACCGGTCATCGCCACGGTGGCGTTCATATAGATCGCATCGAGGTCGGGGCGCTCCTCCCGGTCGACCTTGATGCAGACGAACGCGTTCATCGCCGCGGCCACGGTGGGGTCCTCGAAGGACTCATGAGCCATGACGTGGCACCAATGGCACGCGGCGTACCCGATCGACAGCAGGATGGGCACGTCGCGTCGGGCGGCCTCGGCAAGCGATTCGGCGCTCCACTGTTTCCAGTGCACCGGGTTGTCGGCGTGCTGACGCAGGTACGGACTGGTAGCCAGAGCCAGTTCGTTACCCGCCGGGTTCATGCGTGGGCTCCCCCGCGTCGGGCGACCGGCCGGACTCCGGTTGCCGGGCGTCCCCCGAATCGGCGGGCTCCGATGCGCCGGCGGACTCAGCGGCGGCTCCGAAACTGGCCGGCACCTTCCTGAGGTGGCGATTCATCGACCGGACCAGGAAGAAGACGCCGATCAGCAGCAGCACGACGACGAGCAGGCCGACCGGGCTGGCCTTGCCGAAGTCCGGGCCGGAATTGACCGGTTCTTCGGCGAGCAGGGTGATCATCACAGGCGTCACTCGAACGTCTCGATTCCGGCGAAAAGGTCGTCTTCGTCCAACACGGCGGGCACCCGGGACCGGGCCAACTCGAACTCCTCGGTGGGCCAGAGCCGATGCTGCCACTCTAGCGGCGTGGCGAAGAAGAACCCGTCCGGGTCGATCTGGGTCGCATGCGCCCGCAACGCGTCGTCGCGGCGCGCGAAATAGGGGGCGCAGTGCACCCGGGTCGTCACCCGTCCGGCGAACACGTCATTGTCGGGGTCCCAGTGCTCAAGCCATCGGGCGAACGGGCCCTCCTGTCCGTGCCGGGCGAACTCGTCCTGCAGTGTCTGCAGGCGCTGCCGCAGAAAGCCGTGGTTGTAGTAGAGCTTGCTGACCGCCCACGGCGGCCCGGCATCGGGGTGCAGCCGAGGGTCGGCGGCCTCTTCATAGGCGGCGATCGAAACCTCATGGCAGCGAATGTGATCCGGGTGCGGATAGCCGCCGTTCT
>SYAB01000403.1 GCA_005787665.1 Actinomycetota bacterium | reverse complement strand
GGACAGGTCGTAGACCTCGGCCAGGCTCAGGTCCTCCGGACCGATGCCGGCCTCGGCGTAGGCGGTGTCGAGGATGTGATCCTTGAACACCCGATCCGGGGCGGGCACCGTCGCGGTGGAGTCGGTGGCGATATCGGGCAACTCCGGCAGATGCTGCGGGTAGTTGGGGGTGGCACAGGACACCGCCCGCACCGAGGGCACCCCGGCCAACGATCCCAGGTGCTTCTCGGCGAAGGACTTGCTGGCCACGATGACCGCCGCGGCACCGTCGGAGGTGGCGCAGATGTCCAGCAGCCGCAGCGGATCGGACACCACCGGGCTGGCCAGCACGTCGGAGATCGAATTCTCCTTGCGGTAGCGGGCATTCGGGTTGTTCAGACCATGTCGGGAGTTCTTCACCTTCACCGCGGCGAAGTCCTCGAGGGTGGCGCCATAGAGGTCCATCCGCCGCCGCGCCAGCAGCGCGAAGTACACGGTGTTGGTGGCCCCGATGAGGTGGAAGCGTTGCCAGTCCGGGTCGTTGCGGCGCTCGCCGCCGACGGGGGCGAAGAACCCCTTCGGGGTGGTGTCGGCACCGATCACCAGTGCGACATCGCACAGGCCGGCCAGGATCTGTGCCCGCGCGGACTGCAGGGCCTGGGAGCCCGAGGCGCACGCCGCGTAACTGGAGGACACCGGGATGCCGGTCCAGCCCAACTTCTGGGCGAACGTCGCCCCGGCGACGAAACCCGGGTAGCCGTTGCGGATGGTGTCGGCCCCGGCGACGAGTTGGATCTGGCGCCAGTCCAGACCGGCATCGCGCAGCGCGGCCCGGGCCGCGACAACGCCATACTCGGTGAAAACGCGCCCCCATTTGCCCCACGGGTGCATGCCCGCGCCGAGGATGTACACCCGGTCCGGACGCGACGCGCTCATGAGGCGATCTGCCAGGCGTAGACGGTGCGCTCGGCCCCGGTCTCGTCGACATAGAGCGGCATCGTCGTGAGTTCCATCTCCATCCCGATCTTCAGGTCCGCGGCCAGCGTGCCCGCAACGACCTTGCCCAGCACGATGAGTCCCTCGTCGGCCAGGTGCACCGCAGCGACGGCGAATGGTTCGAACGGGTCGGTCTGCGGATAGGGCGGCGGCGGGGCGTAGCGATTCTCGGTGTAACTCCACAACGTTCCGCGCCGGGCCAGGGCAACGGCCTCCAGCTCGTCGGCATCGCACGCAGGGTTGGGGCAGTTGTTCTCCCGTGGCGGGAAGACATAGGTGGCGCACTGCGGGCATCTGGCACCGGTCAGGTGGGGCAGACCCGCATCGTCGAGGGACCACCAGCCGTCGATGGCGGGTTGGTCAACGGCGGCGTCCGGAGAAGCTGGCACGGCCATCAGCCTACGGGATCAGGACGGCCGAACTGAAACGTGTTTCAGTTCCAGAGCCGTCGGCCGCCACGCCTACAGTATGGGCGTGAGTGACAAGCCGACCCTGATGCTGCTGGACGGCAATTCGCTGGCCTTCCGGGCGTTCTACGCGCTGCCGGCGGAGAATTTCAGGACCAAGAACGGGCTGACCACCAACGCGGTCTACGGGTTCACCGCGATGCTGATCAACCTGCTGCGCGATGAGGCGCCCACCCATATCGCCGCCGCCTTCGACGTATCCCGCCAGACCTTCCGCGCCGACCGCTTCCCGGAGTACAAGGCCACCCGCAGTGCCACCCCGGATGAGTTCCGGGGCCAGATCGACATCACCAAGGAAGTCCTGACCGCCCTGGGCATCACGGTGCTCGCCGAGCCCGGATTCGAGGCCGACGACATCATCGCCACCCTGGCCACCCAGGCCGACGAATCCGGCTACCGGGTCCTCGTGGTCACCGGCGACCGCGACTCGCTGCAACTGGTGAACCCCAACGTCACCGTGCTCTATCCGATCAAGGGCGTCAGCGTGCTGACCCGGTTCACCCCCGAAGCGGTGGTGGAGAAATACGGACTGACGCCCGAGCAGTACCCCGACTTCGCGGCGCTGCGCGGGGACCCCAGCGACAACCTGCCGGGTATCCCCGGAGTGGGGGAGAAGACCGCCGCCAAGTGGATCGTCGAATACGGCTCGCTGCAGAACCTGGTGGACAACGTCGACGACGTCCGCGGCAAGGTCGGGGATGCCCTGCGCGCCAACCTCTCCAGCGTCGTACTCAACCGGGAACTCACCCACCTGGTGCGGGACGTCCCGCTGGCCCAGACGCCGGACACCCTGCGGCTGCTGCCCTGGGACCGCGACCAGATCCACCGGCTTTTCGACGACCTGGAGTTCCGGGTGCTGCGCGACCGGCTGTTCGACACGCTGGCCGCCGTCGAACCCGAGGTCGACGAAGGCTTCGACGTCCGCGGCGGCGCGTTGGAGCCCGGCGCGGTGGGGGCCTGGCTCGACACACACGCCCGCGACGGCCGGCGCAGCGGAGTGGCGGTGGTCGGCACCCACGCGGTGTACGACGGCGATGCCACCGCGCTGGCGATCGCCGCTGCCGACGGCGACGGCGCCTATATCGACACCGCGGCCATGACCCCCGACGACGAGGTCGCACTCGGGTCCTGGCTGGCCGACACCGGAGTGCCCAAGGCGTTGCACGAGGCGAAGGTGGCCATGCACGACCTCGCCGGGCGTGGCTGGCGACTCGCCGGTGTCACGTCCGACACCGCCCTGGCTGCCTACCTGGTGCGGCCGGGGCAGCGCAGTTTCGCCCTCGACGACCTGTCGCTGCGCTACCTGCGGCGCGAATTGCGCGCCGAAACGCCTGAACAGCAACAGCTTTCGCTGCTGGACGACACCGATGGCATCGACGACCAGGCCGTGCAGACACTGATCCTGCGGGCCCGCGCGGTGGCTGATCTGGCCGACGCCCTGGACGAGGAGTTAGCGCGGATCGATTCGTCACCGCTACTGGCCGGGATGGAACTACCCGTGCAGGCGGCGCTGGCGGCCATGGAGTCGGTCGGCATCGCCGTCGACACCGACAAACTCGAGGTTCTGCAGCGCGAATTCGGCGACCAGATCCGCGACGCCGCCGAGGCCGCGTACTCAGTGATCGGCAAGCAGATCAACCTCGGCTCACCCAAGCAGTTGCAGGTGGTGCTGTTCGACGAGTTGGGCATGCCCAAGACCAAGAAGACCAAGACCGGCTACACCACCGACGCCGACGCTCTGCAATCGCTGTTCGAGAAGACCGGGCACCCATTCCTCGAGCACATGCTGGCCCACCGTGACGCGACCCGGTTGAAGGTCACGGTGGACGGACTGCTGAAGTCGGTCGCCGCCGACGGCCGGATCCACACCACGGTCAACCAGACGATTGCAGCGACTGGCCGCCGTTCTTCCACCGACCCCCACCTGCAGAACCGCCCGATCCGCCCCGACGCGGGCCGGCGCATCCGCGACGCCTTCTGGGTTGGATCGGGTGGAGGCGTCGTCGTCAGCGAACTGAGGACCGCCGACTACAGCCAGATCGAGATGCGGATCATGGCGCACCTGTCCCGGGACGAGGGACTGATCGAGGCGTTCCGCACCGGTGAGGATCTGCACTCGTTCGTCGGTTCCCGGGCCTTC
>SYAB01000402.1 GCA_005787665.1 Actinomycetota bacterium | reverse complement strand
GACGTCGGCGGGCACGTCGCCCCGGCGGCGCTGGGCCAGTTCGGTGTAGCCGCGGATCGCGGCCAGCGGAGTCCGCAGTTCGTGGCTGGCGTCGGCCACGAACTGGCGCACCCTGCTCTCGCTGGCCTGTCTCGCGGAGAGTGCCGCGGACACGTGGTCGAGCATGCTGTTGACGGCCAGGCCGAGCCGTCCGACCTCGGTGTTCGGGGTGGCGTCGACCGCGGCGACGCGTACCGGCAGGGCGACCTCGCCCCGGTCCAACGGCAGGGCGGCGACCGCGTCGGCGGCGGCGACGACCCTGTCCAGCGGGGCCAGGGCGCGCCGGATGACGAACACCCCGGCGAGAGCGGCAGCCGCCAGCGCCAGGACGGTCACGGCGGCGAAGATGACCGCCACCGTGGCCAGGGTCTGCCGGGCCTCGGCCATGCTCAGCCCGATCACCACACTGTTCGCCGGCTGCCGGCCCGGCCGGGAGACGATGCGATACGCCCCCAGCCCGTCGAGGTCGGCTGAGACCGGGCGGGACACGCCCGCCGCCGCGGCCAGTTGGCGGGCGGCCTCGGCGGAGACCTCCCCGCGCTCACCGCCCCGGTTCAGCACGCCGGCACGCAGGGTCGTCCCGTCGGCCACCACCGCAGCGACCATGCCGACCGGCTGCCCGGGGGCGTCGAGGAACACCGGGCCCGGACCGGACCGGGGCATCGGCGGCCGGCCGTCGTGAGCGCGCGGCGGCGGCCGACGCTCCATCATCGAGGAGCGCTGCGCGATCTGGGACAACTGCCCGTCGACTTCGCCCACCAGGTACCGGTAGAGGGCGGCCTCGGTGACGGCCCCGATCCCGACGCACACCGCGGCCAGCAGCGCGAGCTGCCCGGCAAGCAGCCGCCGGCGCAGCGACCACCGGCTAGGCGGGCTTGAGGACATACCCCGCGCCACGCAGCGTGTGGATCATCGGCGCGCGCCCGCTGTCGATCTTCTTGCGCAGATACGAGATGTAAAGCTCGACGATGTTCGAACGACCCCCGAAGTCGTAGCTCCAGACCCGGTCCAGGATCTGGGTCTTGGACAGCACCCGCGTCGGGTTGCGCATCAGGTAGCGCAGCAGTTCGAACTCAGTGGCGGTCAGGGTGATCTGCTCCCCGCCACGGGTCACCTCATGGCTGTCCTCGTCGAGGACCAAGTCACCGACGACGATCCGCGATCCGCCTTCAGCGCTGATTCCGCTGCGCCGCAACAGGGCTCGCAGCCGCAGCACCACTTCCTCGAGGGAGAACGGCTTGGTGACATAGTCGTCGCCACCGGCCGTCAACCCGGCGATCCGGTCCTCCACCGCATCCTTGGCGGTGAGCAGGAGCACCGGAAGCCGTGGGTTGTCCGCCCGCAGCCGGTCGAGCACCTCGAGTCCGCTGATGTCGGGAAGCATCACGTCGAGCACCACGGCGTCCGGGCGCAGTTCGCGGGCCACGGCCAACGCGGATCGCCCGTCGCCGGCGGTCCCGATGGTCCAGCCCTCGTAGCGCAACGCCATCGACACCATCTCGGCGAGCACAGCCTCGTCATCGACGACCAGGATCCGGATCGGGCTGCCGTCGGCGCGGCGCATGACCACGGGTCCCGCCGCCGGTGAGCTCACCCCTTCAGTATGCGAGCGGCGGTGGGCCGACTCTGTGCGACCGCTGTGTGTCGGCTGTGAACGGCAGGCGGGGTCCGGCTCCTACAATTCCTTCGGTGAGCTTCGTCGAGGTCGTCGAGACGGTCGGTAAGGCCATTGACGCCGTGGGCGTCGCGGTCATCGCGATCGGGGCGCTGATCTCTGCCGCCGGCGCGCTGACCCGATTGCGACGCGGGACTTCCGACGTCTACCGGGTCTTCCGGGAGCAACTCGGCCGGTCCATCCTGCTGGGACTGGAGTTCCTGGTCGCCGCCGACATCATCCGGACGGTTGCCGTCACTCCCGACGCGCGCAGTGTCGCGGTACTCGCCGGTATCGTCCTGATCCGGACCTTCCTGAGTTTCTCGCTCCAGCTCGAGGTGACCGGCTACTGGCCGTGGCAAGCCGCCCGCGCCCGGGCACAGCAGCAGCCGACGGCCTCACCGCAGTGAGTCGTCAGGGCCGGCGACAGCGCATCATCCATGCCCTCCGCAAGACCCCGCCGGCTGCACTGGCACCCCCGGACACCTATGACCTGGTCTCGGTGGCCGAGATGCTGCGCGAGATCGGCATCGCCCTCGTCGAGGTCGCTCAACCGACCCCCATCGTGGAGTCCCGCCTGCTGCGGATCGCGGCGAAGTACACCACCCGGCCGGTTCGGGCGGTCGTGCTCCCGACCATGCTGCTCATCCAGATCGCCGATGACGCCATCGAGATCGACGGCTCCACGCACTCATCACTCCAACTCGACGCCGCCGGCCGAATCGACGATATCGCGAGCCTGGCCGAGGCCGGTGCCATCGCGCCGGCCGACGCCATCGCCGCGGTGGCCGCCGCCCGTATCCTCCCTCCGCGGTTTGGCCGGTTCACGACGATCCTCGGATATTCGGCCACCACGCTGGGTTTCGGCATGATGATCAACCCCACCTGGGCCTCCCTGCCGGGGTATGTGTTCCTCGGGCTCGTCGTGGGAACGATCGTGGCGATCAGCGGCCCACTGCCGTCCCTGACTCCCATCCTGCCGACCCTGTCGGCCATCGTCGTCACCCTGCTGGCCACCTGGTTCGTGGCCGATACCGCCGACGACGGACTGCTGCGGGTGATCAGCCCCGCCCTGGTCGCAACCCTGCCCGGAATGTCGCTGACGATCGGGGCCGCCGAGCTGGCGGCGTCGCAGGTCATCTCCGGTTCCAGCCGGCTGATCTACGGCGTCTCCCAACTGGCCCTGCTGGTGTTCGGTCTGATCCTGGGAACGCATATCGCCGGTGAGATGCAACCCCAGTCACCGTCGGCGCAGATGGGTTCGTGGTCGCTGTACCTGGCCATCGTCGTCGTCGCACTGGGCCTTTCGGTCTACCTGTCCGCTCCGCGGGGGTCGCTGTACTGGCTGATGGCCGCGATCGGTGTCGCCCTGATCGGTCAGCAGGTGGCCGAGAAGTTCTTCTCCGACAGCCATTCCGGTGCGGTCGGGGCGACTCTGTCGGTGCTGTTCGCGGGTCTGGCCAGCCGGATCAAGACCGCGCCTCCGGCGGTGGTGCTGATGCTGGCGTCGTTCTGGTCGCTGGTGCCCGGGGCGATGAGCTTCATGTCGGTGAGTCAGGCCGCCACCGGTGGGAACTTCGACGTGGCCAGCCTGGGCCAGGCCGGGGCGGCCATCGTGTCCATCGCGCTGGGGACCCTGGTGGGTTGGAGCATCTTCCGGACCATCGACGGCCGGTTGCCGTGGTCGAAGGCGATCGCTCCCGGGTCGTGAGGTAGCTTCGCCTGCGTGGAGCCCCTGACCGCCGATGTCGACCGGGCGGCGGCCTGGATGACGGACCAGGGGCTCGGCGAGGGGCCGATCACCGGCGTCTCCGAAATCACCGGTGGCACCCAGAACGTGATGTTGCGATTCACCCGTGCGGGCCGGGAATACGTGTTCCGGCGCGGGCCCCGGCACCTGCGTCCGATCAGTAACACGGTGATCCTGCGCGAGACGCGGGTGTTGCGCGCGCTGGCCGCCACCGATGTTCCGCACCCCCGTCTGATCGCGGTGTGCGAGGACACCAGTGTGCTCGGCGATGCGGTCTTCTATCTCATGGAGCCCGTCGACGGTTTCAACGCCGGCGCCGGCCTGCCGGCCGTGCACGCCGGCGACGCCGCGATCCGGCACGGTATGGGCCTGTCGATGGCTGACGCCGCGGCGAAACTCGGCGCAGTGGACTACCGGGAGGTCGGACTCGCCGATTTCGGCAAGCCGGAAGGATTCCTCGACCGCCAGGTGCCGCGCTGGCTCGCCGAACTGGAGTCCTACGCCACCTTCGACAACTACCCCGGTCCCGAAATCGGCGACGTCAACGCAGTCGCCGCCTGGTTGCGTGAGCACCAGCCGATAGACTTCACCCCGGGCATCATGCATGGCGACTATCACGCCGCCAACGTGATGTTCTCCCGCGACGGTCCCGATGTGGTCGCGATCGTGGACTGGGAGATGTGCACGATCGGCGATCCGTTGCAGGACCTGGGTTGGATGCTGGCGACCTGGTACCGGCCCGGCCATGAACCGGTGCTGCCCAACCAGTTGATGTCCGCGGGCGGACTGGCCGGCCCCGAGGAGTTGGTGGCGCGCTATTCGGCAGGCTCGGACCGCGATCTGTCCGCGATCGACTGGTACACCGTGCTGGCCTGCTTCAAGCTGGGGATCATCCTCGAGGGCTCGCACGCCCGGGCGTCGGCGGGTTTGGCCCCCAAGGAGATTGGCGACTTCCTGCACACCGCAACCGTGCGGCTGTTCGAGCGGGCCGTCGCCATTATGGATGGAGAGTGACGTGATCGACTTCGAGATCCCGGCAGACCTCGCGGCCCGGCGCGACGAGATCCGCGCCTTCGTCGCCGAGCAGATCGTCCCCTTCGAGCGCGACCCGCGGCTGACCCGGCACGGCCCCAACGAGGACCTGCGTACGGAGATGGTCGAGCTGGCCCGGGCGGCCGGTCTGCTGACCGTGCAGGCGCCGCGCCGGTTCGGCGGCTGGGAGCCCACCCACACCGAGCAGGCGGTGCTCTTCGAGGCGGCCGGTTGGTCCACGCTGGGACCGGTCGCGATGAACTGCGCCGCCCCCGACGAGGGCAACATGTTCATCCTGTCCAAGATCGCCAACGAGGCCCAGGCCGAGGAGTTTCTGGTCCCGGTCATCGACGGTCGCCAGCGCTCGGTCTTCGCGATGACCGAACCCGACGGCGCCGGGTCCGATCCCGGCCAGCTCAAGACCGATGCGATATTCGATGGCAGCGAATACGTCATCAACGGCCTCAAGTGGCTCATCACCGGCGCCGACGGAGCCAAGACGTGGATCATCATGGCCCGGGTGGCGCCGAACGCGCACGGCGGCGACGGGCCGACGCTGTTCCTGTGCCACGGAGACACCCCCGGGATCGAGCTCGAACGGGTGATGGACACCATGGACCGCAACTACGTACAGGGCCACGGCGTCGTGCGGTTCACCGATCTGCGCCTGCCCGCCTCAGCGGTACTCGGCGAGGTCGGTCAGGCGTTCCGCTACGCCCAGATGCGACTGGCTCCGGCGCGG
>SYAB01000401.1 GCA_005787665.1 Actinomycetota bacterium | reverse complement strand
GCAGTCACTCAAGGAAGAATTCGCCACCTACGGTCTGCCGGACTGGACCTTCTACGTGGTCGGCATCCTCAAGGTGGGCTCGGCGATACTGCTGCTCCTCGGCATCTGGGTCAAGTCTCCTGACCTCGTCCGCCTGCCGGCACTGGTCGTCGCCGGACTGATGGTCGGCGCACTCGCGATGCACGCCAAAGTCAAGGACCCGCTGACCAAATCCTTGCCCGCACTCGCGATGCTGCTGATGTGTGTAGCCATCTGGTTCCTGAACTGACGTTGGCGCTCCACCAAAGTCGGCGAGATGCTTGGGCCCGGGAAAATGCTCAGGCCCGACTGCGGCCGACGAAAAAACCGGCCGTGATCAGCACCTGCGACGCCGCGTAGACCCACCAAATCGGCAGTTCCAACAACTGGGACCCAACCGCGAACTGACCGATGCCGATCATGGCGTCCGACACCGCGAACATCACCGCACCCACGGCCGTCCACACAGTGGGTAGCCGAGCGACCAGAGCCGAACAGACCATCGCGCCCAACACACTGACATAGACCGTCACCGGGGCGGTAAGTCCATCGGTCGCCAATATCGGCCAGAACCGGACCAGCGCGCCCACGCAGGCGATGACGACCACGGCCGCAATCGCCAGTCGCGCGCGACCAAAGTTTCCGCGTAGCGGAAGCAGAGCACCGAGATAACACAGGTGTGCGGCCAGAAACGCACCGAGACCGCAGACGAACGCCGGCGTCCACCAGGGGATGGCCAGCAAAAAGTCGCCGAGTGCGGACAACACCAGCGCACCCATCAGCCAGTGGCGCTCTCGGTCGATCGGATGCCGCGATGCCGCCACCGCCAGCAGGATCGCCATCGCGGCCTTCGCCATCGGCTGCGCCCAGAACTGGCCAGTGAGTTCGGCACCGGCCGGCAGCCTCGCCGCGGCGAGCGCCAGAAAGATCCCGTAACCCACCGCCGCAGCGACTCCGGCCGCCCACCAGAGCCGCACCGCACCTGAGGCGCCTGCGTACCGTGTGTTCATGGCCCACGACACACCACCGGTTGATGCCATCTTGCAAAAGGTACTGGACGCCGTTGGATTCCGGCTGACCGTCAACGAAGGCATTGAAGTCGCCCGACGCGGTTTGCGCGAATTGCCCCGCCGGCCAATGCATCCCGACCTCAGAGTCGAAGACTTCCGCATCGACGGGCCCGCCGGACCGATCCCGATCAGGGTCTACTGGCCCGACGACAGCGTCGGGGAACCCGCACGAACCGTCACAGCAGCACATCCCGTAACCATGTTCTTCCACGGCGGTGGCTTCGCCCTCGGCGATCTGGACACTCATGACGCCACGGCCCGCGACCATGCCGTCGGCGCAGCATCCGTGGTGGTGTCGGTCGACTACCGACTGGCCCCGGAGCACCCCTACCCCGCCGCAGTCGAGGACGCCTGGGCCGCCACCCGGTGGGTGGCCGAACATGCCGGGGAGTTCGGCGCGGACTCCTCCCGGTTCGCGGTGGCCGGGGATTCGGCCGGCGGCAACCTGGCGGCAGTCGTGGCGCAACTGGCCCGGGATGCAGCCCGATCAGGCGACGGGCCGGAACTGGCGTTCCAGTTGCTGTGGTACCCGGCGACGATGTGGGACACCTCACTGCCGTCGTTCGCCGAGAACGCCGATGCGCCCGTCCTCGACGGCGACGCCATGGCGGCGTTCACCCACTGGTACGCCGGCCATCTCGATCCGGCCGATCCCCCGGCCACGCTGGCTCCCGGCCGCGCGGAGGACCTGTCCGGACTGCCACCCGCCTACGTGGCCGTCGCGGGGCACGACCCACTGCGCGACGACGGTATCCGCTACGCCGAACTGCTGACCGCCGCAGGTGGCGAAGTGGAGCTGCACAACGCCGAGACGCTGGTCCACGGCTACCTCGGTTACGTCGGTGTGGTGCCGACCGCCACGGCGGCCAGTGCTCGCGGCCTGGCCGCCCTTCGGTCGGCTCTGCACCGCTGAACAGCGATTAGTCGGCGGGCCGTAGGCACCGGGTAACGTTTAGCCTCTGGGCAGCGACAGGCCCGAGGACAGCTCAAGCAACACATACCCTGGAGGACAACGCTCATGACATCCGGTGACGCCGCGCGAATCGCCACATTCTGCATCGGCAGCCTCATCGGCGGCATCGCCCTGGCCGGGATTGCCGCGCCGGTAGCGGCGGCGGCGCCGGACTGCAGCCCCGCCGCCGTGGAAAGCACCGCGGAGGCGATCGGCCAGCAGGCGCAGTCGTACATGAACGCCCATCCCGAAGGCAATAAGGCCCTGGTGACCGCGGCATTGCAGCCCCGGCCCCAAGCGGAGGCCACCCTGCGGGCCTACGCCAGCGCGAATCCGCAGGAGTATGCCGAGTTCAAGGCGATCCTGGCCCCGCTCGGGACATTGCAGAGCCAGTGCGGCGTCCAGGTGGTGCCGGCGCAGTACCAGTGGGCGTTCGACCAGTTCATCAACGGCTGACGGGCGCCGGACCGGCTGCGGTCAGCCCGGGGGCGGGACTAGACCGAGTTCTTCAGGTCTTCGACCTTATCCATGCGCTCCCACGGCAGATCGATATCGGTGCGGCCAAAGTGGCCGTAGGCGGCGGTCTGCGCGTAGATCGGCCGCAGCAGGTCAAGGTCGCGGACGATCGCACCCGGCCGTAAATCGAAGACCGCCGTGATGGCCTTCTCGATTCGGGCCGGGTCGACGGTCTCGCTCCCGAACGTTTCGACGAACAGTCCCACGGGTGCGGCCTTGCCGATCGCGTAGGCCACCTGGACCTCGACCCGGTCCGCGAGGCCGGCCGCGACGACGTTCTTGG
>SYAB01000400.1 GCA_005787665.1 Actinomycetota bacterium | reverse complement strand
GGATTCGGGACATGGGACGCCTCCTGCATACCTGTGCGATATATGTCGAACTAATTGTCGTCCTCGAGGATGCCCACCTTTTCGATGTATGTCAAGGACTTCGTCTAGGGTGGTGTCATGCCCAAGGCGCTTCCCGTCATCGACATCTCGGAACCGGTGTGTTGTGCACCGGTGGCGGCCGGTCCGATCAGCGACGACGACGCCCTGCAGATTGCGCTGCGCCTCAAGGCGCTCGCCGACCCGGCGCGGGTGAAGGTGATGGCGCTGCTCTTCGGGTCCGCGGGGGAGGGACTCAACAGCGGCGAGTTGGCGGCGACCGTCGGGGTGGGTGAGTCCACCATCAGCCACCATCTGACCCAACTGCGCAATGCCGGACTGGTCGAATCGACCCGGCACGGCATGAACGTCTACCACCGTCCGCACCGCGCGGCCATCGCCGCACTGGTTCGGGTTCTGGACCCGAACTGCTGCTCGTAGATCAGCGTTCTGACGGTCATCGGAGGGCCCTCTGGGCGGTTACCCGACGGCGGCCATCGGTATGCGCCCATATTGACCGCGATCGAATTCGTCGTCAACCGGCCTGCGGCGGCACGGGTTGCCCACCGATCGCCGCGGCGACCGCGCCGATGACGGCAAGGGCGTCGTGGACACCGTTGTCGTGTCCCTTTTCGAAATCCTCGCCGTCGACGGCCATGGTGTTGGCGATGTGGGCCATGCACACCACCCGGGCCCCGGTTGCCAGGGCGTAGGCATAGAGGGCGGCGGCTTCCATTTCCACGCATGCGATGTTCTCGGCCGCCGCGGCGGCCACCGACGCTGCGGTCTCCCGGTAGGGCGCGTCGGTGGTCCACGACGTTCCGGTCAGCACGGTCTGGGGCAGGTGATCGAAGGTGTTGCGAGCGACCGCGCGCAGGCAACGCCCCGGCCGCCAGATTGGTGAACGCCTTGGTGACCCCGAAGGCGATGATGAAGGAGAACACCGCCAGATCGCTGGTGATCCCGAAAACCTCGGTGCCGATCAGGGGGACCGTGGTGCGTTCCAGGCCGACCAGTCCGCCGACGCAGATGTTGACAATCACCAGCAAGCTGAATTGCAGCCAGTTCTCCCGAAGTCCGAGTTCGACACCCCGCCCCGGCGCTGAGCCCGACATTCCCCCTCCTTTCCGCTAGCCCGAGTCATCATGCTCGTCGGTGATCGACCGCGGCAGCGGTCCGCGCCGTAGCGTGACCGTGGTCCCCGAATCGCGCTACTCGCACCCCGACGAGAGGTCCGACCGTGTACGCCGCCGAATACCTGCACACTGTCAGCGCGCTGCTGCAGCGCGTAGTGGACGAACAGCTACCCACTATGGACGCCGCCGCCGCCCGCCTGGCCGACTGCATCAGCGCGGGCGGATTGTGGCACGTGTTCGGCAGCGGTCATTCACAGCTGCTGGCGGCTGAGGTGTTCTACCGGGCCGGCGGTCTGGTGCCGGTGAACGCCATCCTGGACCTCCCGTTATCGGTGATGGTCAGCGCGCGCCGCTCCACCTGGCTGGAGCGGGTGCCGGGCTACGGCGAGCAGCTACTGGTGGACGAACCGGTACGCGCCGGTGACGTGGTGTTGGTCATCTCCAATTCCGGCCGTAACGCCGTGCCGATCGAGGTGGCTCTGGGTGCGCGAGCGCGCGGGGCGACCGTGCTGGCGCTGACCTCGGTGCAGTTCTCCCGTCACGTCAGCTCCCGCCACCCGAGCGGGACCAAGCTGCTGGATTGTGCCGATCTGGTCTTCGACAACTACGGCGTCGACGGGGATGCGGCGGTGCGGATCCCCGGCTGTCCCAGTGCGGTGTCGGCCACCTCCACCGTGGTCGGCAGTGCCCTACTGCAGGCGTTGTCCGCTGCCACAGTCGCCGAGTTACAGCGCCGCGGGCATCCCGCGCCGGTATGGCAGAGCGCCAACGGCGAGGTGGGCGACGAGAGCAATGCGCGATTCATGGCCGAGTACCAGGGCCGGATCAAGCGGCTCTAGCGGCGGGCGAAGTCGGGGGCGTGCTCGGAGCGGAATCCGACGCCGATCACATACGCGGGGATGACCGACAGCGCCGGCCATCGCCGCATCAGCGTGACCAACAACGGTGGTGGCCCGCCGATTGCCCCGCAGATGATCGGGCGCACCAACCATCGGTGCATGACCCGCTGCAGGCCGTGGGCGAGCGCGACGGCGGGAAGCCGGCGTCGGCGGACCGCCGCCAGGTGCTTCGTGGTCACCTGCCGCCGCCGCAATGGCCCGGCCAACACGGTCGCCGCGCCGACGGCGTCCTGGATGGCGACCCCGATGCCCATCCCGGCGACCGGCGACATCGCGTGAGCGGCGTCGCCGATGCAGAGCAGGCCGTCCGCGTGCCACCGGGTGAGCCGATTGATCCGGACATCGAGCAGTCTCACCTCGTCCAGAGTTCTCACCTGCGAGGCGTCGGCCTGCGGGGCCAGCGCGGCGACATCCGCGCTGAACGCGTCCAGCCCGCGGTTCCGGACCTGCGCGTCGCCGCCCTTGGGGATCAGGTAGGCGACCTGGACGTAGTCCTCGCGCGGCAGCGTGATCAGCATCCTTTCGGGCAGCGCGGCATGCCGGATGGCGCGGTCTGCGACCCGCCCGAGATCCCTCGGATTCCCGCGTTTCGCGCGGGCCAGGCGGAACCACCACACGTCGAACGGCACCGCCCACTCATGAACTGCCAGCCCGGATTCGCGTCGCACCGTCGAGAATCGCCCGTCGCAACCCACGGTGACGTCCGCGAGCAGCTCGCCGTCGCCCTCGGGTGATCGGTACCGGACGCCCACCGTCCGGGAGCCCTCACGCAGCAGACCGGTGACCTCATGCTGCATCCGCAGGGTGAACGTCGGCTCCGCCTGCGCGGCCTCAGCCAGCAGGTTGAGCAGATCCCACTGCGGTACCAGGGCGACGTAGGGGTAGCGCTCCCGCAGTCGCCGGTAGTCGATGAACGTGAGATCGGTATCCCCGACGGCGAAGGTGGCGTGATCGATCGCGCTGTGCGGGAGGGCCGCGAAACGGTCGTGCAGACCGAGCTCGTCGAGCAGCCGCTGGGTACTCGGATGCACCGTGTCACCGCGGAAGTCGCGCAGGAAATCGGCATGTTTCTCCAGGACGGTGACCGAGACGCCGGCTCGGGCCAGCAGCAGCCCCAACACCAGACCCGCGGGGCCGCCGCCGACAATCGCGCACGTCGTGGAGTCGGACATCACACCTGCCCTTCGTCGGCGCGGGGCGTCACCCGGATACAATGGAAGGCGAATATGCGGTCTCCACCGGGCAATTTATGCCCGCCGTTGGACAACACCGAGACCGTTTCGTAACCTGTCTGAGACCTAAGCACACGGACAGGCAGTTCGGCGAAGAAGCCGTCGACGGCAGTCAAAGGATGCGCAGTCTTGAAGTTTTCCTCCTCGTTCACGGTGAGTCCCGCCGTGCTCAAACAAACCTTCGGTGCGACCGCCGCTGTCGTGGCGCTGGTGTGGGGCGGTGTGGCTCACGCCCAGCCCGCGAACGACACGATCACGAAGTTCCATGAGCTGTCGCGGCAGGCCGAACAGCTCGCCGAGACGATGAAGTCCGCCCAGCAGGACTTCGACCGCAAACTGCAGCAGCTGGGCGAGGCGGACAGGCGGCAATCTGAGGATTTGGCGCGTCTGGATGCGGCCCAGGCTCAGTTGGTCGACTACCAGGGGACGGCCGACAGGATTGCCGCCGCGGCCTATATGGGCGGGCGTGCCGACGACATCACCGCGATCCTGACCGCCGCCTCGCCGAAGTCCCTCATCGACGATCTCACCGTCCAGCGGGCGATGGCCACCCAGATCACCGGCCAGATGCAGAGCTTCCGCCGCGTCGAGGGCGAGGCCCGGGCGATGGCGGCGGCGTCCGCCAAGTCCGCGGCCGATGCCAAGGCGGCCGCCGACGCCGCCGCCGCGGTGCGCTCGGACCTGCTAAACAAGCAGTCCGAGCTGGAGTCCCGGGTCACCGCGGTCAAGGCGGAGTTCGCCCTGCTACCTCCCGCCGACCAGGCGGTGTTGACCTCCCTGCCGGCGTCGGTGGTGGCGGCGCTCGGCCCGATCCGTCCGATCCCGACGGTCGGGATGGGCGGCCTGGTGCCCAACGCCCGCGCGCTGGCGGCCTACGTCATGGCCACCTACCCCGGTGTGCAGTCCATCGGCGGGGTGCGCGCCGACCCGCTTCCGGATCACCCGAGTGGGCGTGCGATCGACATCATGGTCAACGACATGGCTCTGGGCGACATGATCAACGCCGACATCCAGAGTCAGGCGGGACGCTTCGGTGTCTCCTACACGATGTGGCGGGTCGCGGCCCATTTCGACCACATCCACGT
>SYAB01000399.1 GCA_005787665.1 Actinomycetota bacterium | reverse complement strand
TTCAGCAGCGGATGACACCGCAGCACCTCGGTCAGACCCTCGACTCCCCCGGGCAGCTTGAGGGCGGCGTGGATGCGCTGCGCGGCCACCCCGGCGATGCCGGTGAGCTGCTTGGTGCAGATCGACCTCGCCAGCTCCGCGTCGGCGCCGGCGCGGGTGCCGACCGCCAGACCGAAGGAGAGGTTCAGCAGCTGCATCTGCAGACACACCTCCTCGGCGATGCGAACCAGCGCCGAGTGCGAGAACGCGCCGAAGTCGACATCGGACAGCAGGGGGCCGGAGTAGTCGGCGTCTCCCTCGTCGTGTTCGTCGATGGGCGCGAGGTCCCAGGTCGCGGCCCTGGTTGCGGCGATGACCTGCAGCGCCGGGATACCGGTCACCTCGGGGTGGGAGTCGTCGATCACCACGGTCCACGCGCAGTGTGGGCGGCGGTCGGCGGGCCGGCGCGGAGGACGATGGATGGGGCGAACCTGGGCGCGCGGGTTGGTGGCCACCGCGGTGGCGTCGAAGGTGGGGTCCTCGATGTCGTGGCACATCCCGGTGACGTAGTCGGGTCCCATCGGTTCGACGTCGAGCAGTGCGCCGCAGTGGTCGAGGTGGAACTCGCCGTGCCAGCGGTCGTGGACGGTGTAGCGGAAGTCCATGAACTGCGGGGGCGCTCCGATGTCGAACTGCAGTCCCTTGAAGATGGTGACGACGTCGTCGCCCTCGTAGTGCAAGGCCTTCTGCATGCGGCGGGTGTAGATCGGACTTGCGCCCGCCCACTCCTCGATGGCGATCTGCAACATCTCGGGACGGCCGAAAGACTGTATGCACCAAGCCATCCCGGACCGGTCGATCAGCTGGCCGATGAGTAGCAGTTCAGGCACCAGGATCGCCAACTCCGCGCGGCTCAGTGCGGCGTAGCGGCTGCGGGGAAAGCTCACCGGCTCAAACCTAGTCGAGACACCGCCGGGGTGTGTTGCAATGTGTCCCGTGGCTGATCTGGACGAAATCGAAGCGATCAAACGGGTGAAGTACCGCTACCTGCGCGCGTTGGACACCAAGCACTGGGACGATTTCGCCGACACACTGACCGAGGACATCGCCGGTGACTACGGCTCATCGCTGGGCAAGGAGTTGCACTTCACCAACAGGGCCGAGTTGGTGGAGTTCATGCGCACCGCGATGCCCGCGGGGGTGCTCACCGAGCACCGGGTGACGCACCCGGAGATCACCCTGGACGACACCGACGAAGCCGAGGGTCGCTGGTACCTGCAGGACCGGGTGATCGTGCCGGAGCATAACTTCATGCTCTTCGGGGCGGCGTTCTACCGAGACCGCTACCGCAAGACCCCCGACGGCTGGAAGATCTGCGCGACGGGATACCAGCGCACCTACGAGGTCGCCCAGAAGCTGGACGGCAAGGTCACGCCGGGTTCGGCGCTGGCCTGACTACTGCGCGATGGCGATCACCGCGCCGGGCTGAAGCCAGCGGATGATGTTCGTCAGCGTGGCGTCGTCGAGTGCCACGCACCCGGCGGTCGGTGCGCCGTTGCTGGTGTGGACGAAGAACGCACCGCCGTTGCCCGGGACTCGCTCCTTGTTGACCCCCATGACGATGGCGTGCGCGTAGGCCGGGATGTAGAGGTTCTCGGTGCCACTGGCCGGCGAGGTGTCGAACGGGCAGTCGGCCTGCTTGCAGACCTGCATGGTGTTGTAGGTCGGTCCATCGGCGGACCACCAGTAGTCCGGGGTGGTCTGGTAGTACGTCAGGCCCCCGCCCGGGCTGGGCTGGGTCCCGAACGCGAAATCCAGGCTGTAGACCCCCATCGGGGTGGCCGGGACGGTATCCCGGGCCGCCGGGGCCAGTCCGGCCGAGCCGAGGTTGACCGGGATACCGGCACCGACGGGCTGCCACCCGGTGGCTCCGCGTTGCCAGACGTCCATCATGCCGGCCGAGCCTCCGGTGCCCACCACGGACAGAACCTGGGTGGCGTTGCCGACCTTGGCCTGAAACCAGGGCGGCTGCGCGGCGACGGGCGGTGCCTGGGTGATGGCCTGGGTGACGAGGACCGCCGCACCGAGCACAGCACTGAGCGATACCAGGGTCCGGCGCATCCGTTCATCGTCCACGGGCCGTTCGCGGAGGGTCAAGTCAAGGTTCGGCCACGCTCGGATATGCGTCGGCTAACGGATGGTTGGCTACGACATCCACCCTTCCGAGTAGTCCGCGGAGAACATCCCTCGATCGCTATTGAACTGGCATTTCCCGTGAGATCGCCTCGGCCAGCGAGACGGTGAATGGCGTTGCGGCAAATGCCGGTCTAGCATCCGGGGTCATGTCTCGCGCGGCGGAAGCGGCACAGCGGTGAGCGATCTGCCCGCAGGCCGGTGGTCGGCGATCCTGGTGGGGCATCAATGGCCTGGCGCCGCTGTCCTCGCCTCCCTGCGCGGCGGTGAAGGGAATCGCACGCGGCTTGCCGGGGCCTACGAGGACTACGGAAATGCCCTGCAAGCCCTGCGGAACGGTCAGCTCGCGGCGCAGGAGGGCATGACGGCCGACGACCTCCGGCGCGCTTTTCTGGACAGCGAAACCCGGGCGCGCGCGATCGCCGCGAACGCCCTGACCAAGCTGCAGGCCTACCGGTCGGCGCGGCGGTCCGTCGAGGAACTGCGGGCCGCCCTCACCGACATCGCCATTGCCGGGAACACCTCGATCCAGCAGATCGTGGAATCGACCGCGCCCGCGACGGAGAAAGTCGCGGCCATCACCGATACCGTGGCGGCCGCCCAGCGAGATGCCAACTCCCGGGCTGCGATGTACTGCGCGAACATGCTCGACGACCTTCAGTCAGTCCTGAACGCCTCCGGCACGGACGTCTCGGCGCGACACTTCGCGCACGCCAACGGGGCCGACCTTCGGGGAGCCTTCAGCACCCCCGACACCCAGACGATCACCAACCACGTCAGCCAACTGCTGAACCCGGAGACCGGCACCGCCCCCACGCCGGGGGCCGTCGGGGTTTCCGCCACACCGGATACCGGCGTCGGCGTACCGCCCAGCCGGGCGGAGACCCGGCAGCCACCGGCACCCGATGACCGCCACCAGACCTGGCCCGCCTCGGTCGCCGCCGAGGCTCTGGGGGCCGGCGCCGCTGTCGGCGCCGAAGGACTTTCCCTCGCCGTGCGCCAGGCCCCGGAAAGCCCGGCCGCGGCCGGCCATCCGGCGCAGGCGGTGCCCGATCCGGCAGGCAGTCCACCAGAGCGCTCCCCCGCCATCCCTTCCGTCATCACCGCGGCCGCAGCAGCCCCGCGGGCCCCCGAACTCCGCCCGCGCGCCGGAACGGCGAACAGCGCTGTGGCGGAGCGCTCTGGGGGCCAGCTGCTCGGCTACGGCGCCGACGCACGGCGACCCGTGAGTGCCCCACCACCGACGCCGCCCATCGTCGCGGGGGCGCCGGGACCCGTCCCGACCAGCCACCCCGCGACCGTGCTCGGCCAACCCCCGGTCGTGCGCCGCGCCCACCGGCCCGCACCGGTCGCCTCGCGGGACGCCCGGGAACCGGCGGTCAGCGCGGCCGGCGACGGCCGCGATCACCGGGTGTCGATCCTGGGTGTCTTCGCCCGATCGCGACCCGAGTTACGTTGGGCGGTCTGCGATCTGGATGGTGGCGAGAGCCTGGTGGTGACCGATGTCGCCGGCGGATGGATCCCGCCGGGTATCGCCATCCCGCTCGGCGTCCGGGTACTGCAGCCGCGGGGTGGCTCCGGCGACCTTGCCGACCTGATCGGCCGGACCACCCCGGCAGCGACCTACGAACCCGGTCAGGAGATCCCCGACGCCGAGGCACCCACGCTGCCGACGTCGGCGGACGCCTTGCGGACCAGCCCGGTCGAGGAGCTCGGCTGGGAGCTCTGTCAGGCAACGAAGTGGCGGGATGGTCTGCCCCGAATCGCCCATACCCTGGCCCGGGCGGTAGCTGCGGGCAGCGGATACCTGGATTCGGAGATCGCGCTGCTCGACGAGCACCTCGCCGCCGTGGAGCGGACCGTGCTGGCGGGTTATCCGGACGATCTCGGACCGACGGATCTGGGGAACTGGCAGCTGCTCGCCAGCATCGCGGCTGGCGTCCGCGGCGAAACGACGGCGGCCACCTACCACTTTGCCTGGTTCCGCGCGCGGCTGCCCGAAGGAGTGGTGGGCCGATGAGCGGTGACCGGCTCAACGCGAACACCGACCAGTATCTGCAGGCGACGACGCTCAACCCCCGACCGCCCGCCATCCTCTCCGATCCGCTGCCCACCGGGGCGACGCCGATCGAGCAGGTCCTGCAGGCACTGTTCACCGCGGCGAACGCCGACGACCCGGCAGACACCGCCGACACCGCCGAGGACCACGGCCAACGCGAGACCAGGGCCGCCGCGGCAGCAGAGAAGTTCAGCACCCAGGACCGTTCGGCGGCAGCGGAGTTGAACGGGATCGCCACCCAGCAGTTGCCCCAGGCCGCCGCCGCCCTGACCGGCATGTTGTCCGGGGCGCTGCAACCACTGACCCAGGCGCCGCAGCAGTTTCTGCAGGCGGCCCAGCAGGCCGTGCAGACCGCCAGCGGGATGCTCGGGCCGGCCGCGGGCATGGCATTCACCGATCCCGGTGCCGACGCGGAGCTTCCCGTGGATGATTTCGACTCTGCGGCAGATGATCTCGGCGACCGTGCGGCCGACAGCTGGACGTACGGGGAGGATGACACCGAGGGCTTCGACACGGACAGCGCGACTGGCCCCGTAACCGCCTCCACCGTTCCCTCGACTGCTCCCGCACCCATGCCGGCGCCCACGCTGGGGCCGCCACCGGTCCCCTCACCCGCCACCTCGCCCGCCGCGGGACCGTCGGCCCGGATCGGCCCGACGGTCGCCTCCGGCGCGACCCCCACCGTCGGGCCCGGCCTGACAGGAATGCCGATGATCCCGCCTGGGGCGATGAACGGGACCGCCGGTGCCGGCAAGGATGACAACGCCGCCACCAAGCGGTTGTCTGTTCCGCCGGTCCGCAACGGGGCCCCGGTCCAGGGCCGGATCGCGGCCGCGCGGGTGGGACCGGCGGTCGCCACGAGGATCGAGGGCGCACCCGCGGCCGCCCGGCGCATCGTCGTGTCCAGGAGCGACCGTCGCGAAACCGAGGACGACAAGACCGGCACCTGAGGGCCGTGTCGCGGCGGAAACGCGCGCAATGCTGCTTAGCCCCACTAACATCGCCCGCGGTATCAACCTTTCGGAGAGGGCCACGCGACGATGACATCCGATGTCGAGCTTCCCATTCCGCTACCCGACGTTCCGGGAGCCGACGCCGATTCATCCGGCCTGCCGGACCGCTCCGAACTGACGCTGCTGCAACGGGCCATCGTGGACTCCTCGGCCATCGCCGATCTGGGCCTTCGCACCGCCATCTCCACCGTCGTCGGGGCGGCCGTCGCGCCCACGATCATCACCACCGCACTGCGTCGCGGGGAGGCCCGCCGCGAGCGGGACAACATCGCGTTCTACGTCGACCTGGCCGACCACCGGGATCCGGTCCGGTCCTTTCCCGCTCCGGCCGACGTGCCCAACGTGTCCACGCGTGCGGCGAACCCGATCGCGGAGTACATCGCCAACGGCCACGTCCACAACGTCTCCTTCCGAAGCACCTTCGAACCGATCAACCCCGCATTGCGCGACAGATGGGGACGACTGAGGCACAACAACATCGTGCGGTTCCAGCACTGGCGCCACGGCGACGGACCTCGCCCCACGCTGTGCGTCATCCACGGCTTCATGGGATCGCCGTACCTCGTCAACGGCGTGTTCTTCGCGTTGCCGTGGTTCTACCGATCCGGCTACGACGTTCTGCTGTACACGCTGCCGTTCCATGGTCGGCGAGCCGAGAACTTCTCGCCCTTCAGCGGTTATGGCTTCTTCGCCAACGGGATGAGCGGGTTCGCCGAGGCGATGGGCCAGGCGGTCTTCGACTTCCGAACCATCCTGAACTGGTTGCGGCACAGCGGGGTTGAGCGGATCGCCCTGACCGGACTGTCGCTGGGCGGATACACCTCAGCGCTGGTGGCGTCCGCCGACGACCGCCTGGAGGCGGTGATCCCCAACGTCCCGTTGGTGACGCCCCAGTCAGCGTTCGACGACTGGTGGCCGGCGAGCAAGGTGGTCCAGTTGGCCAGGGCGGTCGGCGGACTCACCCGCGAGGAGGCCTACGCCAGCTTCGCCTACCACTCTCCACTGAACTATCGGCCACTGGTCGCCCGGGGCCGCCGGTTGATCATCACCGGCCTGGGTGACCGGCTCGCCCCACCGGATCATGCCGAAGCGCTTTGGGAGCACTGGGATCGCTGCGCGCTGCACTGGTTCCCGGGAAACCACGTGCTGCACGTCAGTCAGCCCGAATACCTCAGGCGCACCAACCGTTTTCTGCGGCCGTTCATGTTCGGCTGATTGCGCACGGTCATCAGACCAGCGGACGGCCGGTGCGCATCCGCCAGTTCACATCGTGCAGCAGAACATTGAAGGGAAAGTTGCGCACGAAGGACGGCGCCACGGCGTTGCCGAGCCTGATCGCGGTCATCAGGGCGTCGAACTCCCGCTGCTTGGACCTGTCCCAGTCCAGCTTCATCTCGTCCCGGAAACGCTGCGGCAGAAAGCCGGTGGTGATGAGCAGTGCGACACCTTCGTTGAAGTCCTGGACCGGCCACGGCATCCGGAAGGCGCCGATTCGGGCAGCTGCGATCGGGTAGAGGAAATCCCGGATGGTGTCGTCGATGTGGATCTCGTCGAGTTGCTCGTCCCAGTATTTGTCGAAGGCTGCCCGGTCGGCCGGCCACATCTCCGGGCGCATCTGCAGCATGGTGCCCAGGGCCATGCTGTCGCGGTAGTGCTGGTCGGCCGTCTCGTCGTCCATCTCACCGATGAAGACGCGACGGACGTCCACCCCGCCCTTGTACAGACACGCCGCCACCCACAGCTGCAGTTCCGGGTCAAGGGCGTTGTACTTCACCGGACTGTCCTCGGTGGAGACCACCTGGGCGTGCGCCCGGGTGACCGCCTTGCGGTAGGCCTTCTGCTGCTCGGGGGTACCGCGCGTCGCGACGGCGAGGTAGGTGAAGGTGGTCCGCGCGCGCTTGATCGGGTGCCGATCGATGCGGCCGCTCTCCACCCTGCTCTCCTTGACGCCGTACCCCACGCCCGGCCGGGCGAGCTGCATGATGACGTTCGCCGGCCCGGCCAGCAGGGCGATGCCGGGGATGCCCGCGTCGAAGGTGCCCGGCCGGGTCAGCCGTTGCAGCAGCCCGCGACCGGCCGTGGGCCCCGACGAGGCGCTGACCGGGCGATCCACGACGCTGGCGGAGTCGAGCACGCTCACGGAGATCCCCTCGCCGATCAATCTGAGAACGGTTGTTTCCTGATATTGTGCCAGAGCCGCCACGCTGTCAAGATGACGCGGTGACACAGGCACGTCCCTACGCCGGCGTGGATGCCGTCGACCGTCTGGCCCGACGCCGCGAGCGCCTGCTGGAAGCGGGCCTGGAGTTGCTCGGCGGCAATCTGGACCCGGCCGAGCTGACCGTCCGAGGCATCTGTCAGCAGGCGGGCCTTGCCACCCGGTACTTCTACGAGAGCTACCCGGACAAGGACCAGTTCATCGCGGCGGTGTTCGACTGGGTGATCGCCCGACTGGCCGGCACGACGCAGGCGGCGGTGGCTGCCGCCGCGGCCGACCGGCAGACCCGGGCCGGGATCACCAACATCGTCGGAACCATTGAGGCAGACCCCCGGATCGGTCGGTTGATCTTCGGTGCCCAGGTGTCCAACACCGCGGTCATCCGCAAGCGCCAGGAGACCGAGGCGCTGTTCGTGATGCTCGCGGGCAGGCATGTGGAAGGTCTCACCAAGCGACCCGCCGATGAGCGCACCAAGGCCTTCGCCTATTTCGTGGTCGGCGGCGTCACCCAGACGGTCAGCGCCTGGTTGGCTGGCGACGTCGCACTCACCTCCGGCGAACTCGTCGACCACCTCAGCGCGATCGTGGACGCGTTCGGCGAGTCCAGTCTGTTCCGAACATGATTCCCCTCCGGGTCGTCCATTCCGAGTGTGAAATCGCTGCGGAATTCCCCGCGATGTTTCGCAGTGGCTTCACGGTCGGCGAAGGACGATGAACCGCGTACCCGAGGAGAACCCGCTGCGGGAGGATGCCCTGCGGAGGGTGACGATCCGACTGGTGCCGCTGTTGATGGCGCTGTACTTCGTGAACTACCTCGACCGCACCAACCTCGGCATCGCCAAATCCGGCGTCAGCGCCGACCTGCAGTTGACGGCGACGATGTTCGGCCTGGCGTCGGGGATCTTCTTCATCGGCTACGTCCTGGTGGAGGTACCGTCGAATCTTGCCCTGGTCCGCTTCGGCGCCCGCCGTTGGCTCGCACGTATCGCGGTGTCGTGGGGGATCGTCGCGGTCGCGATCGCGTTCGCACCCAATGCCACCACGCTGCTGGTCCTGCGTTTCCTGCTCGGCGGCGCCGAGGCCGGGTTGTTCCCCGGGGTCGTGTTTTATCTGAGCCAGTGGTTTCCCGCCGGCTACCGGGCGCGCATCGTCGGAGTGTTCATGCTGGCCATCCCGATTGCCTCGGCGGTCGGAACTCCGCTGGCGGCGTGGCTGATCCAGGCCGGGCACGGGGCGTTCGGGCTGGCCGGCTGGCGGTTCATGATGATCTGCGTCGGACTACCCGCGGTGGTGCTGGGGGCGGTCTGCTGGTTCTACCTGACCGACCGACCGGCCGACGCTCAGTGGCTGAACGACGACCAGAGACGTTGGCTGATCGGGGTTCTCGAGGCCGAGCAGCAACAGGTCGGCAGCACCTACCACTTCCCGTTACGACGTGCCCTGACCAGTCCGCGGGTCTGGGCACTGGCGCTGGTGTACTTCGGCATCGCCTACGGGCTCTATGCGCTGGCCTTTTTCCTGCCGAGCATCGTCGCCGGCTTCGGCACGACCTTCGGAGTACGCCTCTCCCTGGTCCAGGTCGGACTGATCACCGCGATCCCCTATACGTTCGGTGCGGTCGCGATGTTTCTGTGGTCCCGGCACGCCGACCGCCATCGCGAGCACGTCTGGCACGTGGCGATCCCCCTGCTGCTGGGCGGCGTCGCCATCCCGGCGGCCCTGTATCTCCGTCACCCCGTCGCGGCGCTGATCCCCGTCATCCTCGCCGCGGTCGGTATCTTCGCCGCCCTGCCGGTGTTCTGGGCACTGCCCTCCCGCTTCCTGACCGGCGCGGCCGCCGCCGGCGGAATCGGGCTGATCAACTCGGTGGGCAATTTGGGCGGGTTCGCCGCCCCCTATGCGACCGGGGCACTGGCCGACCTCACCGGCAGCAACCGTGCCGGCATGTGGGCGGTGGGCGCGGTGATGGTCCTCGGCGCGGGTCTCGTCGTCGCCCTACGGGCCACCCCGAGGCCCGACGGCGGGACGACTCCCGGGGAGTACCCTCGGTCCCAACCCACCGGTTAGTCGTACCGCCGCACCGAGAAAGGCGCCCGATTCATGCCCATCGCGATCACCACCGAGCACCAGGATCTGGCCGAATCGGTGCGGGCTCTGGTCCGACGCGTCGCCCCCGCGGAGCTGTTGCACGCCACTCTCGAGACTCCACTGGACAACCCGCCGCCCTTCTGGCGGTCCGCCGCCGAGCAGGGCCTACACGGCCTCCATCTGGCCGAGTCCGTCGGCGGTCAAGGCTTCGGACTGCTGGAGCTGGCGATCTCCATCTCCGAATTCGGTTACGGCGCGGTGCCGGGACCCTATGTGCCCTCGGCGGTCGCCAGTGCGCTCATCGCGGCGCACGATCCGGACCTCAAGGTGCTCGCCGAGCTGGCTGCCGGAGAGTCGGTCGCCACCTTCGCCCTCACCTCCGACCTGACCGCCACCCGCCAGAACGGCACAGTGGTGATCCGCGGCGAGGCTCGTTCGGTTCCGGCCGCCGCCCAGGCGTCGGTGCTCGTCCTCCCGGTCGCCGTCGACAGCGGCGTCGAGTGGGTGGTTCTGGACTCCGATCAGCTCGAGATCGAACCGCTGCGTTCGGTCGACCCGCTGCGACCGGTGGCCCACGTCCGGGCCAACGGTGTCGAGGTCGGCGCCGAGCGTCTGCTCACCGGACTGAGCCGGGCGGCCGGCCGGGCGATCATCACCACCCTGCTGTCGGCCGAGGCAGTCGGGATCGCCCGATGGGCCACCGACACCGCCTCGGAGTACGCCAAGATCCGCGAGCAGTTCGGCCGGCCCATCGGCCAGTTCCAGGCCATCAAGCACAAGTGCGCCGAGATGATCGCCACCACCGAGCGGGCCACCGCCGCGGTGTGGGACGCCGCTCGCGCGATCGACGAAGCGGCCGCGGCGAACTGGGACAACGAGGCGACCCACTACGAGTTCGCCGCCGCCGTCGCCGCCACCCTGGCGCCCGCAGCCGCCCAGCACTGCGCCCAGGACTGCATCCAGGTGCACGGCGGTATCGGCTTCACCTGGGAGCACGACACCAACATCTACTACCGACGCACTCTGGGTCTGGTCGCCGCGTTCGGCCGCCCCGGCGAGTACCCGCAGCGGGTGTTCGACACCGCGACGGCCACCGGCATGCGGCCCCTCGATATCGACCTGGACCCGGACACCGCGAGGGTCCGCGACGAGATCCGCACCGAAGTGGCTGCGCTGAAGGCGATTCCGAGCGAAGACCGCAAGGCGGCGATCGCCGAAGCCGGCTGGGTTCTGCCCTATCTGCCACGGCCCTGGGGGCGGGAGTCCGACCCGGTCGAGCAGATCATCATCGCGCAGGAGTTCGGCACCGGGCGGGTCAAGCGGCCGAGTATGGGCATCGCCGCATGGTTGATCCCGTCGATCGTGGCTTACGGGACCGACGAGCAGAAGCAGCGGTTCCTCCCGCCGACGTTCCGCGGCGAGATGATCTGGTGCCAGCTGTTTTCCGAGCCGGGCGCGGGCTCCGACCTGGCGAGCCTGACCACGAAGGCCACCAAGGTCGACGGGGGCTGGCGTATCACCGGTCAGAAGATCTGGACCACCGCTGCCCAGTTCTCCCAGTGGGGCGCCCTGCTGGCCCGCACGGACCCGGATGCGCCCAAGCACAACGGCATCAGCTATTTCCTGCTCGATATGAGCAGCCCCGGCGTCGAGGTCAAGCCGCTGCGCGAACTGACCGGCAACGCGCTGTTCAACACGGTGTTCATCGACGACGTGTTCGTGCCCGATGAGATGCTGCTCGGCCAGGTGAACCGCGGTTGGGAGGTCAGCCGCAACACTCTGACCGCCGAGCGGGTGTCGATCGGCAGCGACGAGCCGTGGTTCCTGCCCAGCCTCACCAAGTTCATCGACTTCGTTCGCGACGGTCACTTCGACCAGCCCGGTCACCAGAAGGCCGGCCGGCTGATCGCCGAAGGCCACGCAGCCAAGCTGATGAACATGCGCTCGACCCTGCTGACACTGGCGGGCGGGGACGCGATGCCGTCGGCGGCGATCTCGAAGCTGCTGTCGATGCGAACCGGCCAGGGGTACGCGGAGTTCGCGGTGTCCTCCTTCGGCGTCGACGGCGCGATCTGGGAGGAGGACTCCCTGGAGGGCAAGTGGGCCGAGTACCTCCTCGCCAGCCGGGCGACGACGATCTACGGCGGCACCTCGGAGGTGCAGTTGAACATCATCGCCGAGCGCTTGCTCGGCCTGCCCCGCGACCCGTAGCCCCCCGCGACCACCCGGCGAGCAGACGCGCGGGACCCGAAAGTCCCGGCGTGTCGCGGCCTCGAGTGTCTGCTCGCGGGGAGAACTCGCGGGGGAACCGCTAGTGGATCTCGATCTGGCGCAGTTCCCGCTTGAGGATCTTGCCGGTGGGGTTGCGCGGTAGCTCGGCCAGGAAGATCACCTCACGGGGAACCTTGTAGCGGGCGAGGTGGTCGCGGACGTAGTCCTTGATGGTCTCCTCGGTGGTCTCGACACCCTCCTTGAGGACGACGAAGGCGCGCAACCGCTGACCGAAGTCCTTATCCTCCACACCCAGTGCGGTCGCCTCGACGACGTCGGGGTGACCGCTGATGAGGTCCTCCACCTCGGCGGGGAACACGTTCTCCCCGCCCGAGACGATCATCTCGTCATCGCGGCCGCTGACGTAGAGCAGATCATCCTCGTCGAAATACCCGACGTCGCCGGAGGACATCAGCCCGTCGATGACCTCCTTGTTGCCGCCGCCGGTGTACCCCTCGAACGGGAAGAAGTTGCCCACGAAAATCCGGCCCACCTGCCCCTGGGGCACCTCCGCGCCGTGCTCGTCGAGGATCTTGACCTTCACGCCGCGGATCAGCGGGCCGACGGTGGCCGGGTTCTTGGCCAGGTCCTGCGGGCGGGCGATCGATACGAACGCGATCTCGGTCGAGCCGTACAGGTTGTAGACCACCGGACCGATGTCCCTCATCGCGCGGGTGGCCAGTTCGGCACCCAGTTGTGAGCCCGAGACGAACACGATCCGCAGGGAGGACAGGTCCGGCTTGTGCTCCATCGCCTCCAGGGCATCGAGCATCCGCGAAAGCATCACCGGGACAACGACTATCGCCGTCACCCTGTACTTGGCCACGTCTTCGATCACGGTTGCGGGCTTGAACCGGCGGTGCAACACCAGTGTGGAACCGAGCGTGGCGGCGATGGTGGCGTGCAGATAGCCCAGAGCGTGGAACATCGGCGACGGCAGCGCGGTCACCTCGCCGGACTTGAACGGCACGTGGGACAGCACCCCGCCGATCGGGGCAAGGGTGGGCGGGGCATGACGGTTGGCACCCTTGGGGGTGCCGGTGGTACCGCTGGTCAGGATGATGATCGACGACCGTTTGGTGGCTTTGGGAGCCGGCGCCGAACTGCTGCGCGCGATCAGTTCGGCCAGCGTCTCGTCGGTGCTGCCGGACGGCGCGTCGGCGTCCGGGTTGGAGCCCAGCGCCCGAAGTTTGCCCAGCGGGGTCTCCGCGAGCTTGACCGCCTCGGCGTACTCGTCGTCGTAGATGACCAGCTTGGCACCCTCCCGGGCGGAGACGTCCCGGATCTGCGGTCCGGAGAACTCGGTGTTGAGCATGATCGTGCGGGCCCCCACGCGCGCGCAGGCGTAATTCGCGACGAGGAACCACCGGTGGTTGCGCGCCAGGATGGCGACGCCGTCGCCGCCCCGGACACCCATCGCGAGCATTCCGTTGGCGACCGCGTTGACGGCGTCGTTGAGTTCGCCGAAGGTCATCGTGCCCTCGTCGTCGACGAGCGCGCGCCGGTGCGGGGTGCGGCGGGCGTTGAGCGCCGGGATCATGCCGACCTCGCCCCACCGGCGCATATCGGCGACCATCGCGGCGAGGTTCTGCGGCGGCTCCAGTCCGAAGGCTCCGGACTGGATCATCTTCTGCAGGTAGTGCAACTCCGCCGAGCCACGCTCGGCCAGCTGCCCGATCTTGGCCAACGCCTGCTCACGCAGGTCCGAGAGACTCGTCATGTTCCCACCCTATGTGACCGGCGTTACCGCCATCGGGACATCCGCCGGACCGGACGGGAGGTGACCCTATGCTGGGGACGTGGCAACCGTGAGCCGCTCCCGCACCGTCGCCGCGGCGCCGCAGGCGGTGTGGGACGTGCTCGCCGACTTCGGAGCCATCAGCGAATGGGCCGGCAACGTCGACCACTCGTGCATCCTCGAGCACGGCCCGGACGGGGCCGTCGGAACCTCCCGACGGGTGCAGGTGGGTCGCGACGCTCTGGTCGAACGCATCTCCGTCGCCGATGCCCCGCGGGTGCTGGAGTACGAGATCGAGGGCCTGCCCCGCCAGCTGCGCCGCGTCGCCAACCGCTGGTCCCTGGAACCCGGGCCGCGCGACGACACCGCCGTCACCCTCACCAGCACGGTGGAGATCGGCGCCAACCCGGTTGCCGCCATCGCCGAACGCGCGATGTGCCGGGTGATGGCCAAACAATCCGAGGCGATGCTGGCCGGGCTGGCCGAACGACTGGAGGAATTGCCATGACCGACCGCCCCGACATCGTCATCGTGATGACCGACGAGGAACGCGCGATCCCGCCGTACGAGTCCCCGGACGTGCTGGAATGGCGGCGACGGACGTTGACGGGGAGGCGCTGGTTCGACGAGCACGGCGTCAGCTTCGCCCGCCACTACACCGGGTCTCTGGCCTGCGTGCCCAGCAGACCCACCATGTTCACCGGGCACTATCCCGACCTGCACGGCGTCACCCAGACCGACGGCATCGGCAAGGTGTACAACGACACGCGGATGCGGTGGTTGCGCCCCGGGGAGGTCCCGACCCTGGGCAACTGGTTCAGGGCGGCCGGATACGACACCCACTACGACGGCAAGTGGCACATCTCGCACGCCGACCTGACCGACCCCGCGACCGGCGCCATCCTGGCCACCAACGACGACGACGGCGTGGTCGACCCGGCCGCGGTGCGGCAGTATCTCGACGCCGACCCGCTGGCGCCGTTCGGGTTTTCCGGCTGGGTGGGCCCCGAACCGCACGGCGCGGGCCTGGCCAACTGCGGACTGCGCCGTGACCCGCTCATCGCCGACCGGGTGGTGGCCTGGCTCGAGGACCGCTATGCCAGACGTCGGGCCGGAGACCCGGCGGCCCTGCGGCCGTTCCTGCTGGTGGCCAGCTTCGTCAACCCGCATGACATCGTGCTGTTCCCGGTCTGGGCGTTGCGCAGCCCGCTGAAGGCGTCCCCTCTGGACCCGCCGCGGGTTCCGCCGGCCCCCACCGCCGACGAGGATCTGAAGTCCAAGCCGGCGGCCCAGATCGCCTTCCGGGAGTCCTACTACTCGGGTTACGGGCCGGCGGCGGCGATCCAGCAGGTCTACGACCGATTCGGCCAGCGCTACCGAGACCTTTACTACCGACTGCACGCGGAGGTCGACGTCCCCATCGACCGGGTGCGCCGCGCCGTCACCGACGGCGGCGACGATGCCGTGCTGGTGCGCACCGCCGACCACGGGGACCTGCTGGGCGCACACGGCGGCCTGCACCAGAAGTGGTTCAACCTCTACGACGAGGCCACCCGGGTGCCCTTCACCATCGCCCGGGTCGGCAGGGTTCGTACCGAGGCGAGAGTGGTGGCGGCGCCGACCTCCCACGTCGACCTGGTGCCCACCCTGCTCGGCGCGGCCGGGGTCGACGTCGACGCCGTCGCCGCAACCCTGCGCGAATCGTTCTCCGAAGTGCACCCCCTGCCGGGTCGCGACCTCATGCCGGTGGTCGACGGGGTGCCCGCCGACGACGACCGCGCGGTGTACCTGATGACCCGCGACAACATGCTCGAAGGAGACTCCGGGGCTTCGGGTCTCGGCAGGCAGCTCAAGCAGACCTCCAATCCCCCTGCGCCGCTTCGGATCCGCATTCCGGCCCACACCGCGGCGAATTTCGAGGGCCTGGTCACCCGCGTCGACGGACAGACCGCACCCGGCGGTGACGGACAGCTGTGGAAATTGGTCCGCAGCTTCGACGACCCGTCGACGTGGACCGAGCCGGGGGTGCGCCACCTCGCCGCCAACGGCTTGGGCGGCGACGTCTACCGAAGCACCCCGTTGGACGACCAGTGGGAGCTCTACAACCTGACCACCGACCCGATCGAGGCGGACAACCGCTGCGATGACCCGGAGCTCTACGAACTCCGGCAGCATCTGCGCACTCGCCTCAAAGAGGCGCGTGCCACCTCGGTTCCGGAACGCAACAACCCCTGGCCCTACGCGTCGCGGCGCGGCGGGCGCTGAGGACGGCGCTCACATCGGAACCTCCGGCAAAGGACGGGCGCACACCTCATGGGCACCCCTCGCCGACATCCCGAACATCCGCAGCAGATCTTCAGCCACCGCGTCGGCTGTCGCGCCGCCGTCGCGGCCCGGGTCGCTCTGCAGCAGGGCCCCCAGCCCGAGCAGGATCCCCGCCGACATCGCCAGCGCGAGCTCGGGATCGTCGAGTCGGAACCGGCCGGCCGCGACGGCGGCCTTGATGTCACGCAACGCGCGCGGCGCCAGACCGCGGTCGGAATTCATCAGCGCCGACCAGTTGGCCAGCAGAATCCGGCTCTCCTCGGGGCGGCCGCGGAAGAATCGCCCCGTCAGCCGGAAGCTGGCGGCGAAGATCTCCGCGGGATCCTCCATCTCGGCGGTGATCAGGTCCAGCAGCGCCCCGTAACTGTCGAGGACTTCGCCGACCGCGGCCTCGAACAGCTGCTCTTTGGTGGCGAAGTGGTTGTAGAACGAACCCATCCCCACATCGGCCAGTTGGGTGATCTCCAGCACCGGAACGTTCAGCCGTCCCTGGGCGATCAAGGTCTGAGCGGCACTCACCAGGGCGGATCGGGTGCGCTGCTTGCGGCGCTCGAGCCGGTTACCAGGGGCGGCGGACGGTGTGGCGGCGGACATCACGGCGAGCCTAACTCACTACTGAGGGTTTCGTCAGTTCAGCGCCCGGGCGCGCGGTCCCGCACTACCCTTGACCACAGCGCAGCCGACGGTCAGGACCACGAGATGCCCCAAGCATGAACACCGACGCCGTCACCGCGGTGGAGTTTTACTGGCGCCCGGGCTGCCCCTTCTGCATCGCCCTGCGCCGTCGCCTGCGCCGCCGCGGAATCCCCGTCGCGCCGGTGAACATCTGGGAGGATCCCGACGCGGCAGCCAGGGTTCGCGACGCCACCGGCGGCGACGAGACGGTGCCCACCGTGTTCATCGGGCAGCGCTCGCTGGTCAACCCGAGCCTGTCCGAGGTGGAGTCAACGCTGCTCGAACTCGCCCCGGACCTCGTCCCGAAGCCGGGGCGCCGCGGCTGGTTCGGACGGCACTGAGGGCCTCAGCGTTTGGCCCGGATGGCCGATTCGACGTCCTCGGCCGGGATCTCCTTGGTGCAGAAGAACCAGTCCTCGCAGTGCACGCCCTCGACATGGCCCTCGGCACGTTGGGCCGCCACACCGCACGAGCCCGCGGGCGGCACGATCACCGGCTCGCCGGGACGCCAATCGGCCGGAGTGGCCACCTCGAAGTGGTCGGCGGTCTGCAGCGCCTTGATCACCCGGAGCAACTCGTCGAAGTTGCGGCCCAGGCTCAGCGGGTAGTAGATGATCGCCCGCACCACGCACTTGGGATCGATGACGAAGACCGCGCGAACCGCCTTGGTGGAGTCCTCGCCCGGCATGATCATGCCGTACTTCTGGGCGATCTCCATGGTGATGTCCTCGACCAACGGGAAGGTCACGTCCACGTTCGTCATGTCGCGGAAGGCGATCTTCTCCCGGATGGTGCGCAGCCAGGCGATATGGCTGTAGAGGCCGTCGACCGACAGACCGACCAGATCGGTGTTGTAGGCGGCGAACTGCTCACGCATCGAGGCGAAGGTCATGAATTCACTGGTGCACACCGGGGTGAAATCCGCCGGATGGGAGAAGAAGATGACCCACCTGCCGGCGTAGTCACCGGGGAAATTGATGACGCCCTGGGTGGTGTTGGCGGTGAAGGTGGGGGCCGGATCACCGATCCTGGGCATGCTGACGGCGGGTGCCGGTGTCTCGGTCATGGCGACTCCTCAAGCTCGCTGGGTGCGCCGTCGATGGTATCGGCTCACCCGCCCACCCGCCGATTCGCCTCCGGTGCTCGCGGGACGGCGTTGCCCGGGACGCGAACCATAGACTCGTTGCCGTGAAGGTAGTCGCGATCCACGTCGCGCCGGCTCGACGGCTGCCCATGAAGGCGGTCGACGCCGTCGACGCCGAAGCCGGAAAGGGTCTGGTCGGTGACCGCTACCACGGCAGCCGTCACCGCCATGTCACCGTGCAGTCCCAGCAGGCGCTCGACCTGGCGGCCGCTGAACTCGGCCGCGATTTCCACTGCAGCCTGACCCGCCGCAACGTCACCGTCGACGCCGGGGAGATTCCAGTACGTCCCGGCACCCGATTCCAGATCGGCGACGTGCACGTCGAGGTCGTGCGAGCGGCGACGCCTTGCCGCCTCCTCGATGACGGCATCGGACCGGGAGCGGAGGCCGCGCTGCGGGGACGGGCAGGGACGGTCTGCCGGATTCTGACCTCGGGGACGATCCGGGTCGGCGATCCCGTCGGGGAAGCGGTGGAAGCCGACAGTCGGTGAACCCCTTCCTGGTCGGCTTCGCCGCCTCGCTGGGTCTCATCGCCGCCATCGGCGCGCAGAACGCCTTCGTCCTGCGCCAGGGCATCCGCAACGAGTACGTGCTGCCGGTGGTGGCGCTGTGCGCGGTGTCCGATCTGGTCCTGATCGTCGCGGGTATCGCCGGCATGGGTGCGCTGATCGCGGGCAATCCTGCATTCACCGCCGTCGCCCGCTACGCGGGTGCGGCCTTCCTGATCGGCTACGGTCTGCTCGCCGCCCGACGCGCGATCCGGCCATCGGCTCTGACGCCGTCGGACACCGCGCCGGCCCGCCTGTCCGCCGTGCTGCTCACCTGTCTGGCGCTGACGTTCCTGAATCCGCACGTGTACCTCGACACGGTCGTGCTGCTCGGGACGCTGGCCAATCAACGCGAGGACGGACGCTGGCTGTTCGGGGCCGGTGCGGCCGCGGCGAGTGGCGTCTGGTTCGCCGGCCTCGGTTTCGGCGCGCGGCGACTGGCCGGCGTGTTCGCCACCCCGGCCACCTGGCGGGTCCTGGACTGGCTGATTGCCGCCACCATGCTGGCGCTGGGGATTTCGCTGGCGATCGCGACCGGCTGACCGCGGTCCGGCGAATGCGCGGGCGTTGGCGGGCGTGCTTGGATTGACACCATGACCAGCGACATTGACAGCCTCCGGGCGGACACCCCGGGTTTCGCGCGGGTCGGCAGCGTCTACTACCCGGTACTGGTCGCGGTCTTCACGGCCCTGGTGATCATCTCCAACATCGCCGCCACCAAGGGAGTCGCTTTCGGCCCGATCATCACCGACGGCGGGTTCATCGTCTTCCCGCTGACCTACGTCATCGGCGACGTGCTCGCCGAGGTCTACGGGTTCAGGGCGGCCCGGCGGGCCATCCTCGTCGGCTTTGCGATGAACGCCCTTGCCGCGGCGGCGCTATGGGTGACGGTGTACCTGCCCGCCGCCGACTTCTATCCGAACCAGGAGCATCTGGCCAACGTGGTCGGTGCCTACACGCAGTTGATCGTCGCGGGGCTGGCCGGGTTCGTCGTCGGGCAGACCATCAACGCCTGGACGGTGGTGAAGATCAAGGAGCGCACTCGGGAGAAGCACCTGTGGGCGCGGCTGGTCGGTTCCACCTTCGCCGGTCAACTGGGCGACACGCTGGTGTTCTGCAGCATCGCCGCCGGCGCCATCGGTATCCGCAGCGTCGGCGACTTCGTCACCTACACGGCACTGGGCTGGTTCTACAAGACCGCCGTCGAGGTGGTCATGCTGCCGGTCACCTACCGGGTGATCGCGTATGTCAAACGCCGCGAGCCCACCTACACCGCCCTGGTCTGACGGTGGCACGTCCGGTCCACGACTACGGCGAGCGGGCACTGCTGGTCGAGTGCGGTTCCATCGGAGAGGTTCTGGCCCTTGCCGAGACCGTGCGGGCCGCCGGGCTTGCCGGGATCACCGACATCGTTCCCGGAGCGCGCACCGTGCTGGTGCGCCTCACCGGGCGGGACGTCGCCGGCCGCATCCGAGCCACGCTGGAAACCGTCGACGCCGCCGATCCCGGCACCGTCGATGCGCGGCGCCCCGACGTGGTGATCGACGTCGTCTACGACGGGGCCGACCTCGGCGAGGTAGCCCAGCGACTGCACATGCGGGCCGACGAGGTCGTCGCCGCGCACACCGGCGGGGTCTGGCGGGTCGGATTCGGCGGGTTCGCACCGGGATTCGCCTATCTGGTCGGTGGTGACCCTCGCCTGGCTGTCCCGCGGCGCGCCGAGCCCCGGACCCGGGTGCCCGCCGGGGCGGTGGGATTGGCCGGGGAGTTCAGCGGGATCTATCCGCGCGAGTCGCCGGGCGGATGGCAGCTGATCGGGCGCACCGACGCGGTGCTCTGGGACGTCCACCGGCCCCGCCCTGCCTTGCTGACCCCTGGCATGACGGTGCGGTTCCGGGATGTGGGCCGACCGTGATCGCCCTTCAGGTCCTGAGAACCGGGCCGCGGGCCCTGGTCGAAGACCTCGGCCGTCCGGGTCTGGCGCATGCCGGGGTGTCCCGATCCGGGGCGGCCGACCGCCGCTCGCACGCCCTGGCCAACCGCCTGGTCGCCAATCCGGCGGACCGGGCGACGATCGAGACCACCCTCGGAGGGTTCAGTGCGCGAGTCCTCGGCGGCGTCGTGGAGGTCGCGATCACCGGAGCCGACGCCCACCCGAGCGTGGACGGTATTCCGTTCGGTATCAACAGTGTTCGCCGGGTGCGGCCCGGCCAGGTGATCTCGCTGGGCGCCCCCGGTGCCGGGTTGTACAGCTATCTGGCGGTACGCGGCGGCATCGCCGTCGACCCTGTGCTGGGTTCGCGCAGTCATGACACCCTGTCCGGTATCGGACCCCCGCCGCTGCTGGTCGGCGACACACTCCCGGTCGGCCATCCGGCCGCGGGCTTCCCGGAACTCGACCAGGCTCCGCTGGCCCGGATCACCCATGGGCCGGTGGACCTGCGGGTGGTTCCCGGCCCGCGGGACGGCTGGTGCCTCGACCCCGACGCGCTGATCACCACCACCTGGGTGGCCTCCGAACGCAGTGACCGTATCGGCGTCCGACTCAGCGGCCCGCCGCTGCGCCACCGCTGGCCGGATCGGCAGTTGCCGAGCGAGGGGACCACCCGCGGCGCGGTGCAGGTGCCTCCCGACGGCCGGCCGGTGATTCTCGGACCGGATCATCCGGTCACGGGCGGCTACCCCGTGATTGGGGTCCTCGTCGACGCCGACCAGGACAGCCTCGCCCAGGTCCGGCCCGGGCAGTCCGTGCGGCTGCACTGGAGCCGTCCTCGAATCACCGCGGCAGCGGCGCCGGACTGGTAGATCTGACGTCGTGCCGATCCACACCGCCCGGCTGGTTCATACCAGCGACATGGACGGCGAGAGTATGGACAACGCCCACCGACTGCTCGTCGAGTCCTACGGCGGGGAATTCAGCGCGGCGGACTGGGAACACACACTCGGCGGTATGCACGCCGTCATCGGTCACCGCGGGGTGCTGATCGCCCACGCCGCCGTCATTCAGCGCCGGTTGCTGTACCGGGGTGCGGCACTGCGCTGCGGTTACGTCGAAGGTGTTGCGGTTCATGAGGACTGGCGTGGACAGGGTTTGGCCCACGCGGTTCTGGATGCCGTCGAGCAGGTGATCCGAGGCGCCTACCAACTCGGTGCGCTGAGCGCCTCGGGGGCCGGCGAGAGGCTCTACCGGCCGCGCGGCTGGTTGGGCTGGCGCGGACCGACCTCGGTGCTCGCCCCCGGCGGAATGGTCCGCACCCCCGACGACGACGGGACGATCTTCGTGCTGCCGGTCGATGCGGAGCTGGACCCGCATGAGGAGCTGACCTGCGACTGGCGCGATGGGGACGTCTGGTAGTCCGCGCAGCCCGCACATCGCCAGGGCCCATAATGACGGTTATGGCCGATGCGGATATCCACCCCGAGTTGCGCCGGATCGCCCGATTCATCCCCAGACAGGCGGTCTACCGCTGGTCGGTGCCCCTGCTACGGCGCGTTCCCGGCCCCGACCGGCCGGCGCGGCACGGGGCCGAGGTCCTGACCCTCTCCTCCGGCCCCGGGGTACGACTGTTCCGGCCCCGCGGCGCGACCGGTCGGCAACCTGCGTTGCTGTGGATACACGGCGGCGGCTATGTGATCGGGACCGCGGCCCAGGACGACCCTCTCTGTCGGGCGATCGCCGACGCCCTGGGCATCGTGGTGGCCTCGGTGGACTACCGCCTGGCGCCGGAGTACGCCTACCCGATACCGGTCCAGGACTGCCACGCGGCGCTGACCTGGCTGGCCGGCCTGCCCGGGGTGGACGCCACCAGGATCGCGATCGGCGGGGCGAGTGCCGGCGGCGGCCTGACCGCCGCGCTGGCCTTCCTGGCCCGGGACCGCGGCGAGGTGACGCCGGTCCTGCAGCTACTGTCCTATCCCATGCTCGACGACCGGACCGTCGATCCGTCCTTGGACGACACCGGCTTCCGGCTGTGGAACACCGCCAGTAACCGCATCGGCTGGGGCTCCTATCTGGGCAGCGCCGATCCGGCCGTGGCCGTCCCGGCCCGCCGCGACGATCTTGCCGGGCTGCCCCCCGCGTGGCTCGGGGTGGGAACGCTCGACCTGTTCCACCGCGAGGGCCTGGACTACGCCGAGCGACTGCAGGCCGCGGATGTTCCCTGCCGGGTCTTCGAGGTTCCCGGGGCATTCCACGGCTTCGACCGGATCGCGCCGAAGGCGGCGATCTCCCGCGCGTACTTCGACGACCAATGCGCCAGCCTCGGCCGCGCCGTCACGCTGGCGGGGTGATCGTCGATGTCCACCGCGCTCAGCCCCGAACACACCGACCTGCGTGACGCGGTCGCCGGTCTGATGGCCAAACGCTCGCCGGAGGCCGAGGTTCGGCGGTTGATGGGCGGTGACTGCGGGCATGACCCGGCGACATGGTCCGATCTGGCCGCGATGGGCCTGCTGGGGCTGACCATCCCAGAGGAGTTCGGCGGCGCCGGTGCCGGCGCGGCAGAACTGGCCGTGGTGAGCGAGCAGATGGGGCGCGCACTGTTGTGCGCCCCCTACCTGTCGGCCGCCGTCCTGACGCCCTACCTGCTACTGGCCCTCGGTGACACCGGCGAGTGCGCCGAGGCACTGCCACGGATCGCCGCCGGCGATCTGATCGCGACCGTGGCCTTCGCCGAGACCGGATCGGCCCGCCCCCCGGAGCACCCCGCCACGGTCGCCGAGTCCGACGGCGACGCCTGGTCGCTCACCGGCGAGAAGGCCTACGTGCTGGACGCGCCGGGAGCGCAGCGCTTCTACGTCACGGCCCAGTCCCGTTCGGGGGTGGCGGTTTTCGCCCTCGACCGTGACGCGCCCGGCCTGTCCTTAACACCGTCGGCCACCGTGGACCAGACCCGGCGGCTGGGCCGGCTGACCATGGCGGGAACGCCGGCCCGACTGGTCGGCGGGGTCGGGGCCGGGGGCAGGGCGCTCGAGTCGGCCCTGGACTGCGCTGCGGTGGCACTGGTCGCCGAGCAGGCCGGCCTCGCCCTGCACGTCACGTCGATGGCGGCCGACTACGCACGCACCCGCTACCAGTTCGGGCGCGCCATCGGCAGCTTCCAGGCCGTCAAGCACCTGTGCGTCGACATGTTGTTGGAGGCCCAGTCCGCGCTGTCGGCGGCACGTCACGCCGCATCCGGCTTCGACACCGCCGGCACCGACCGACTCAGCGACCTGGCCCTGGCCCAGGCGTACTGCTCGGAGGCCGCGGTGTTCACCACGGCCACCAACATCCAGGTGCACGGCGGGATCGGGTTCACCTGGGAACACCCGGCGCATCTCTATCTCCGCCGGGCCAGGGCCGACGCCCAGATCTTCGGGGACCCGGAGTGGCACCGGGAGCGCTACGTCCGGATCCGTCAGGAGTTCGCCGGAGAGGAGACCTCATGAGCGTCACCGACGAGGAACTGCGGGCCGAGGTCCGGGCCTGGCTGGCGGCGAACCGGGATCCGGCATGTGATCGCGCGGAGTGGGGCCGGCGGGTCTTCGAGGCCGGTTGGGCCGTACCCAGTTGGGAACCGCAGTGGTGGGGCCGTGGGCTCAGCGATGCCCAATCCCGAATGGTGGCATCGGAATTCGCCGCGGCGGGCGCCCGGGGCAGCGGCTGTGACCGATCCGATCTGATGGCCTGCACACTGCACGACCTCGGTACCGACGAGCAGAAGCACCGGCTGATCCCGCCGTCCCTGCGCGGTGAGACCCGGTGGTGCCTGCTCTACAGCGAACCAGGTGCCGGGTCGGACCTCGCCGGGTTGCGCACCCGGGCCGAGCGCGACGGCGACGACTGGGTGATCAACGGGCAGAAGGTGTGGACCTCGTTCGCCAAGCGCGCCGACTACGGCTTGCTGGTGGCGCGCACCGACGGGAACGTCCCCAAGCACCAGGGGATCAGTTTCTTCATCTTCCCGATGCACCAGAGCGGTGTGGAGATCCGGCCGATTCACCAGATCACCGGGGAGTCGGAGTTCAACGAGGTGTTCATCACCGATGCGCGGGTACCGCACGCCAACCTGGTGGGGGAACCCGGCGGCGGGTGGGCGGTGCTGCAACTCGCCCTGGCCTACGAACGTCGGCTGATGGGCGACCTGGCTCGTACGTCACGGTCAAGCGCGGAGTTGAAGCCCGATGCCGACAGCCTGATCGGGATGGCACGGTCGGCAGGACGGCTCCACGACGCCCACATCCGTCAGCGGATCGCGATCGCCGACGGCTACGCCGCGGTGAACCGATGGAACACCCAGCGCGCCAAAGCAACCCGGGACAGGGTGGAGTCCGCGACGTTGATGGCCCTCGGGAAGATCGCGATGTCCCGCATCCTGCATGAGACCGCGCGCGTGCAGACCGAGATCGCCGGACCGGAGTCGATGTTGACCGGTCCGGAGAACCCGGTCGGCGATGCCGTCACCTTCCGCACGCTCAACGCCTATTTCACCTCCATCGGCGGGGGCACCGACCAGATCCAGCGCAATATCGTCGGTGAGCGGATACTCGGACTACCCAGGGAGCCCGAGCCCTACAAGGACACCCCGTTCCGGGACCTGCCCACCGGTTCCTGATCAGCGCAGGTGAACCGGATCGCTGCCCCACGCCGTCCGGATCTCGGCATCCACGTCGTGACGGATCCGGTCATGGTGGTCGATCACCAGGCAGGCCCGGTCCGCGTCCTGATAGGGCATCCACTCCGGCTCGCCGGGCAGGCCGGCGGGCTTGGTGGTCGCCGCGAAATTGACCCACCGGCTGCGGATCCGCTTGGAGACGGCCTTGGCCGCCTTGACCCCGCCGAGTTTGAGGGTCATGTCCTGCGGCACGCCGAGGGTGCCCCACACATAGGGCAGTTCGGTGGCGTGGGCGGCGCCGACCAGCAGTAGCTTCATCAGCGGGGAGGCGAAGTCGAAGCGGTACAGGTAGACCGGGGCGACGGCGTTGTGCCCCTCGGCAAACCACACCGAGGGCATCCTGAACCCGACGTCGCTGGCGATGCTGAGTCCGCGCGCCGCCCCCTTCTTGCCCCGGTAGGCCGAGCCGAGTTGCTCCTCGGTCGGCAGTTGCAGGTCGGGCTGCTCCCCGGCGATCTGGTTGAACATCGAGGTGATCGCGCGCGGCGTGATCGGCATCAGCGGCGAGCGCATCAGGCGGAACAGCGCCGCTTCGTTCTTGTTGGTACCGATGATCAGCGGCACCGGATGGGTTCTGCCATTGCGGGCCGCGGTCACCGGGTAGTCGAGCAGCAACTCGCCGTCGACGGTCGGTACGAAGGCCAGCGTTCCGGGATGGCGGACCGGGATCTCATCGAACACCTTCTTGGTGGCCGCGATCAGCGCGGGCACGGTGACCTCGGCGAGCCGGTGCGCTTCGTCGGGGCTGATCTCCAGGAAATCCAGCACCTCGGCGGTGACCCGCTGCGCGCGGCTGCGGTCGTACACCGAAGTCACCGGGGAACTCTGGGCGATCGCCGCGGAGAACAGACCCCGGGCGGCGGGAACCGCCAACAGGGTCGTCACGATCCCGGCCCCCGCCGACTCGCCGAACACGGTCACCCGTTGGGGGTCGCCGCCGAAGGCGGCGATGTTGTCGCGCACCCCGCGCAGTGCGGCGATCACGTCGCGCAGACCCACGTTGGAGTCGAAGCCGGGGACGTCGAGGAAACCGAAGGCGCCGAGCCGGTAGTTCAGGGTGACGACCACGACGTCACCGCCGGCCGCCAACCTGCTGCCGTTGTAGTACGGCTGGCTTCCGGAACCGAGGACGTAGGCGCCGCCGTGCACCCAGACCATGACCGGTTTGGCGTCACCGGGTGCCGTTGCGGTCGGGGCCCAGATGTTGAGCCGCAGGCAGTCCTCATCCTGCCCGGCACCCAGGTTCATCGGGAAATTCGGCACCGGGGGCTGCGGACAGACGGTGCCGAATTCGGTCGCGTCGACCGGTTCGGTCCACGGATCCGGTGGTACCGGGGCCCGGAAGCGCAGTCCGGCGACCGGGGGTGCCGCATAGCGCACCCCCTTCCAGGCCGTCGTCGTGCCATCGTCGATACCGCGCACCGGCCCGTAGGCCGTCTCCGCGACGGGTTGATGGGTGCTCATCCGGACTCTCCTGCTACCTCTCGGTCACCCCTACGTTACCGGCCGGTAAGGACTCAGAAGTGCAGCGCGGTGAATCGCCAGTCCAGCACCAGACGATCGGCGCCGTCCGCGCCGGCGGCGTGCACCACCGACCGCAGGCTCAGCACGCCACCCCGATCACCGGCCAGTGGCCGCACCTCCTCGATGAGCAGTTCGCTGTGCAGTGTGTCGCCCTCGTGCACCGGGCCGGTGTGGTCGCAGGACTGCCAGCCCAGCACCGCGGCCAGGTTAGGCAGCAGCCGGCAGGTCTGTGCCAACGCGAGCCCGATGGTGTGGCCGCCGTAGACCAGCCGCCGTCCGGATCCGCGTGAATCACTATGAGCAGCAGCGATATTGAGGGTCAGGCGAGCCAGTTCGGGGGCGGAGCTGACGACGTCTCCGGTGCTGCGCAGCGCCGCCCCGGCGATATCGGCACTGAAGTGCGGTCCCGGAACGCGCCGGCGGAAAGCGTCGGCGTCCCAGTGCCGGGCCGGGTCCGCGCCGGGCGCCGGGCCGGTGCCGATGGCGCTGAGGTCATCGGCATGACCGGTGTCGGCGGCGCCGGGGCTCAACGGCAGCATCGCGCATCGGTAGAAATCGAGCACCAGGCGCCCGATCTGGTCGATGGTGGTCATCCGCAGCGCGGCCAGACCGGTCGGCGACCGACCCGCCTTGGCTCGGTTCTGTCGCAGCCCGACCACCTCGGTCCGGGTGAACAGGGTGTCGCCGATCCGCGGGAACCGGTGGAACACCAGCCCGCGGTAGAACAGATTGGCCTTGACCCGCTGGGTGAGCAGGGTGGACTGGCCGATGGCGACATCGCACACCAGCGCGGGGTGCGCCAGCTGCCCCGGCTCGCCGGTCACGGCGTGCGCCAGCTCGGCGTCGAGGGCCAACCGCATGCGGTCACCCAGGATCGCCTGGTGCGCGGCGGCGGCCCCGGGGGTCAGCGTCATCGACGGCGCCCCATCGACGACCTGCCCCACCGCCAGGTCGTCGAAAAAGGGGCCGCCCGGTTCGCCGGACCCGATGTGGCCGAACAACGTCACAGCTGACCATGCTGACAGCCGTTGGCGATGTGTCAATATGGCCGTACCGATGACGCTCAACGACGAAGAGAACCTGCTGGTGCAGACGGTGCGCGCCTTCGTCGACCGCGAGGTCAAGCCCACGGTGCGCGAGGTCGAGCACGCCGACGCCTATCCGGCGGACTGGATCGAGCAGATGAAGCGCATCGGAATCTACGGCCTGGCCATCTCCGAACGTTACGGCGGCTCGCCGGTGTCGATGCCGTGCTACGTCGAGGTGACCCAGGAACTGGCCCGCGGCTGGATGAGCCTGGCCGGCGCGATGGGCGGGCACACCGTGGTCGCCAAGCTGCTCGAGGACTTCGGCACCGGGGAGCAGAAGCAGGCCTACCTACCCCGAATGGCGACCGGCGAACTGCGCGCCACCATGGCGCTGACCGAACCCGGTGGCGGGTCGGATCTGCAGAACATCACCTGCACCGCCCGCCCCGACGGCGACGAGCTGGTGATCACCGGGTCCAAGACCTGGATCAGCAATGCCCGCCGGTCAGGCCTGATCGCGCTGCTGTGCAAGACCGACCCGCAGGCCAGTCCGCGCCACACCGGCATCTCGGTGGTGCTGGTGGAGTCACCGGCCCGGGGGCTGACCGTCTCCCGTGATCTGCCCAAGCTCGGGTACAAGGGAGTCGAATCCTGCGAGGTGGTGTTCGACGGCTGCCGGGTGCCGGCCGCCGCGGTGCTCGGCGGCGAGCCCGGGCTGGGGTTCGCGCACATGATGAAAGGTCTGGAGACCGGTCGTATCCAGGTGGCCGCCCGGGCGCTGGGCGTGGCCACCGCCGCCCTCGAGGACGCCTTGGCGTATGCCCAGCAGCGGGAGAGTTTCGGCAAGCCGATCTGGCGTCACCAGTCGATCGGCAACTATCTCGCCGATATGGCGACGAAACTGACCGCCGCCCGCCAGCTCACCAAGTACGCCGCCGAGCGCTATGACAGCGGGGCTCGCTGCGATATGGAGGCCGGGATGGCCAAGCTGTTCGCCTCCGAAGCCGCGATGGAGATCGCCCTGAACGCGATGCGGATCCACGGCGGGTACGGATACTCCACCGAGTTCGATGTCGAACGCTACGTCCGCGACGCCCCGCTGATGATCGTCGGGGAGGGCACCAATGAGATCCAGCGCAATGTCATCGCCGCGCAGTTGGTCGCCCGCGGCGGGGTATGACGTCAGTCGGCGCGGCGCACCCAGGCGGTCACGTAGGTGGCCATCGCCACGGTCAGCGCGATCAGCACCCACACCACCACAGCCTCGTCGATCCACGAGCCGGCCGGCGGATCACCAGGCAGCACGCCGCGGATGGGCACGACCGAGAACAGCATGGCCGCGAACCAGGTGGAGAAGGCCGGCTGGAACGTCTTACGGCCCAGCAACAGCTCGACGGCGACGAACACCGCCATCGCCGGCAGCGCGAGCAGGACCAGCACGAAGCCGGCGATCAGCAGCAGCGGGCCGCGGGAGCGAGACAGGGTGACCGTGGCGTTGTCATCGGGGCGGTCCGCACTGGCGCCCGGACCCATCCGATCGGCCTGCACATCCCACCCGTTGAGCGATCCGGCGATCTCGACCCGGGCCGGCACATAGCGGCGCGCATCGCCCGTCCCGGCGAAGACGTCGGCACTGATGGCGCCGGTGGTGAAGGTGTCGAACGGCCAGCGGTCGGCGTCGCCGAGAGCGAACATCCTGGTGTTCTCCCGACCGGGGGTGTGCCCACGCGGATAGTTGAGCTCACCGAAGTCGTTCGACGGATACAACCGCACCGCGACGTCGGTGTTGAGGGTTCCGAACTCGTCGATCAGCCCGGCGTCCGGCACCACCAGTACCGTCGCGTCGATCGTGTTGTCGACCGGGTGGATCGCGGTGAGTTCGATCAGGACCACCGTCTCGGTGACGTTGCGCAGATCCCGCGGTTGCAGCACCTTGGCGGAGCTGTCCAGCCAGAAGTAGCCGGCCACCGAGGCCAGGTAGATCCCGACGATGGCCAGCACCGTCCCCACCCGGGTCCACCTCTTGCCGGACCGGACCTTCGGCTGCGGTGCCGGGGCTGCGGCAGCGTCGGGTTCAGCGGGCATCGGCAAGGCGCTGTTTGAGCGCCTCGAACTCGTCCCGGACGCCGGTGGGCAGTTTCTCGCCCAGGAACGCAAACCATTCCTCGATCTGCGGGAGTTCGGCGCGCCACTCGTCGGCGTCCACGGCCAGGGCTTCGGTGACGTCGGCCCGCTCGACCTCCAGACCGGCGACGTCGAGATCGTCGGGTCCGGGCACGATCCCGATCGCGGTGGAGACCCCGTTGGCCCGGCCTTCGACCCGTTCGACGATCCACTTGAGCACGCGGCTGTTCTCGCCGAAACCGGGCCACAGGAAACGGCCGTCGCCACCGCGCCGGAACCAGTTGACGAAGAAGATCTTCGGCAGCTTGGAGTCGTCGGCGTTCTTGCCCAGATCCAGCCAGTGCTGGCAGTAGTCGCCGGCGTTGTAGCCCAGGAACGGCAGCATCGCCATCGGGTCACGACGGACGGTGCCGACCTGACCCTCGGCGGCGGCGGTCTTCTCGCTGCCCAGCGTCGCCCCGATGAACACCCCGTGCTGCCAGTCGCGGGCCTGGGTCACCAGGGGGACCGTCGTCTTGCGCCGCCCGCCGAACAGGATCGCCGAGATCGGGACGCCCTGGGGGTCATCCCACTCCGGGGCCAGCGTCGGACACTGCGACATCGGCGTGCAATAGCGCGAGTTCGGATGCGCCGCCGGGGTGTCCGACTCCGGCGTCCAGTCCTGGCCGAGCCAGTCGACGAGATGATCCGGGTCGCCCTCGAGGCCCTCCCACCACACGCCGCCCTCGTCGGTCAGGGCGACGTTGGTGAACACCGTGTTGCCGCCCGCGATGGTCTTCATCGCATTCGGATTGGACGACCAGTTGGTGCCCGGCGCCACCCCGAAGAACCCGAACTCCGGATTCACCGCGTACAACCGGCCGTCCTTGCCGAACCGCATCCAGGCGATGTCGTCACCGAGGGTCTCGGCCCGCCAGCCGGGGATGGTCGGCTGGATCATCGCCAGGTTGGTCTTGCCGCAGGCCGACGGGAAGGCGGCGGCGATGTAGTAGGCCTTGTTCTCCGGGGAGATGAGTTTGAGGATCAACATGTGCTCGGCCAGCCAGCCCTCGTCGCGGGCCATCACCGAGGCGATCCGCAGCGAGTAGCACTTCTTGCCCAGCAGCGCGTTGCCGCCGTAGCCGGAACCGTAGCTCCAGATCTCGCGGGTTTCCGGGAAGTGGGTGATGTACTTGGTCTCGCTGCACGGCCACGGGACGTCGGATTGCCCCGGCTCCAGCGGTGCGCCCAACGAGTGCAGGGCCTTGACGAAGAATCCGTCCTCTCCGAGTTTGTCCAGCGCCGCCGTGCCCATCCGGGTCATCGTGCGCATCGACACCACGACGTACTCGGAGTCGGTGATCTCCACGCCCAGCTTCGGGTCGTCGGCGCCCAGCGGGCCCATGCAGAACGGCACCACGTACATGGTGCGGCCCCGCATGCAGCCGCGGTAGAGCTCGGTCATGGTGGCGCGCATCTCGTCCGGCGCCATCCAGTTGTTGGTCGGCCCCGCGTCGACCTCGCGTTCGGAGCAGATGAAGGTTCGCGACTCCACCCGGGCGACGTCGGAGGGGGTGGAGCGGGCGAGGTAGGAGGCGGGCTCCTCGGTGGCGCTCAGCGCGGTGAAGGTTCCGGCGGCGACCAGCTCGCCGCAGAGTCGCCGGTACTCGTCCTCGGAACCGTCGGCGAACACCACGCGGTCGGGCTGGGTGAGCTCGGCTACCTCCCGGACCCAGGACAGCAAGGGACCGTGCGTGGTGGGTGCGTCGTCCAGACCGGGGATGGTCGCTGAGGTCATCGGTGTCTCCCGCCTAGGTTTGTTACCCGGAGCAGGCACTTTCCGCTCAATCACGGAGACTGCCGTCCTCCTGATTGAAGGTTAACGCGGGCCGGACCTGTGCCGTTAATCGGGGAGTATGGCCCACCGGCGGGTGGCCCCGATCCGAAACCCGGTCGGCGGCCCGCCCGGCCGGCACCGACGGCGGTGCGGCCCAAGTCAGTACCCGCTCCTCCAGGGCCCCACGAAGGGCGGCGACCACCTCGGCCGTCCAGCGTTCCGCGGCGGCCCGCTCGGTGATCAACCGGCGGGCCAGCACCACCCAGGACGTCAGCGCCAGGCCGAGGATCGCGCATGCGACAGCGGCGCCGCCGGTCCACTGCGGGCGCAGATCGGCAACGACCCGGGCGACGGTCAGCGACACGCTGACGCCAAACCCTGCACCCAGCAGGGCTGCCAGCCGGTTCTCCAACCGCAGTGGCCGCCGCAGCGGAAGAGCGGCCTCGACCACGGGTCCGGACACGTCACCGATGGCCGCGTCGAACTCCACCGCCACCCGGCAGATCTCGGCGCGCACCCGGGCCTCGTAGGCGCCGATCCCCCGGCGGGTCAGCCGGGCGGTCTCGATCGCCAGTTCCGCACGCAGGTCCCGGCACGTCCGCCGGGCCCGGGCCGCGAGTTGAGACCGGGTCAGCGCCGCATGCGGGCTCACCGGACCGTGCGCCACACCGCCGGACAGCGACCAGAGCCGCAGCGAACCGCGGGCGATGTCGGCAGCACAGGACCGCTGCCATTCCGGCCCCGCACCGCTCGCACGGACCCGCCAGGACACCGCCCGCCGGAGATGATCGGCGGCGGCGCCACTCACGTCGACCTCGGCGCCGGCCCCGTGCATCACCGCCACGGCGACGGCCATCCGGGCCAGCACGACCGCGTCCCCGGCCAGGAACTCGGCCATCGACGGGCCGGCGGGGTCGTGCCTGCCGAGCCGGTTCAGTTCCTCGACCAGTCGGCGGTAACGGGTCGGCGGGTCGGCGGCTCGCAGCGATCCGGCCAGCCGGGCCAGGGCCGCCTCGTCGAGGACGTCAGCGGCGGCGGTGAGCAGGCCCTCGGCCGGGTCGTCGACCATAGCGGCATGGTGACAGCGGCCCGGTCCGGCCGCGAGTCACCGCGGTAGGCAACTGTTGGGTATCAATCTGTACGACGGTGGGGGTATGCCGTTGTTCATGGGCCACCATGGATCAATGCAAGCGCAGCGCGACCGCGGCCCGGCCGCGCCCGAGGGTGTCGCGCGCCACCCGCGCCGGGTGTCCAGCTTCCGGTCCCGACGCTCAGCCCTCACCGACTCCCAATCCGAAGTATGGGACCGGCTGTGGCCCCGGCTGGGCAGGCCGGCGCTGAATCCCGCCGGGGCGACCGAACCTCTCGACGCCGACAGCTGGTTCGGTCGCCGTGCGCCCCTGGTGCTGGAGATCGGCTGCGGCACCGGCACCTCGACGGTGGCGATGGCCCAGGCCGAACCGGATATCGACGTGATCGCCGCGGAGGTCTACCGGCGTGGGCTGGCCCAGTTGCTGAGCGCCGTCGACCGCGAGAACGTGCCGAACATCCGCCTGATCCGGGGCGACGGGATCGACGTGCTGGAAAGCCTGCTCGGCACCGGAGTGCTGACCGGGGTCCGGGTGTTCTTCCCCGACCCGTGGCCGAAGTCGCGCCATCACAAGCGGCGGCTGCTGCAGCCTGCGACGCTGGCCTTGATCGCCGACCGGCTCCGCCCCGGCGGGGTGCTTCATGTGGCCACCGATCACCCCGGGTACGCCGATCAGATCGCGCAGGTCGGGGATGACGAGTCGGCACTACGCCGCGCCGCCCCAGGGGAACCGCTGCCGATCTCGACGGATCGGCCCGTCACCAAGTACGAGACCAAGGCCCGCGCGGCGGGCAGCGTGGTGCGCGAATTCATCTGGGTCAGACCGAGTGGGTGAGGCGGATATGACTGTGATCGACGAGACCACCGCCCAACCGATACCCGCCCCGCCGGCGCCCGGTCCGGGGTCGGCACCGAGGCGGGTGCTGCTGGTGTGGGACGCACCCAACCTGGACATGGGCCTGGGGGCGATCCTGGGCGGCCGCCCGACCGCCGCGCACCGGCCCCGTTTCGACGCTCTGGGCCGCTGGCTGCTGGCCCGTACCGCCGACCTGGCGGCGGGATCCCCGGACGTCTCGGTCGAACCGGAGGCCACGGTCTTCACCAATATCGCGCCGGGCAACGCCGACATCGTCCGCCCCTGGGTCGAGGCGCTGCGCAACGTGGGCTTCGCCGTCTTCGCCAAACCGAAGATCGACGAGGACAGCGACGTCGACAGCGACATGCTCGCCCACATCGCCCTGCGCCGCCGTGAGGGGCTGGCCGGCGTGCTGGTGGCGTCGGCGGACGGGCAGGCCTTCCGCGACCCGCTCGAGGACATCGCCCGGTCCGGCACACCGGTCAGCGTGCTCGGATTTCGCGAACATGCCAGCTGGGCGTTAGCGTCGGATACCTTGGATTTCGTCGACTTGGAGGATATTCCCGGTGTTTTCCGCGAACCTCTGCCCCGGATCGGATTGGATTCACTGCCAGAACGCGGCGCGTGGCTCCAGCCTTTCCGGCCGTTGTCATCGCTGCTGACCTCGCGGCTGTAGCCGGTGACGCGGCGGCAGGGCCAGTTCTCGGGGCGTAGTTCTTAGTAAGGAGATCGCTTGTTCGCCTGGTGGGGTCGAACCGTATACCGGTATCGATACATCGTTATCGGTCTCATGGTGACGTTGTGTATCGGCGGCGGCATCTTCGGGCTGGACCTGGGGAAGCACGTCACCCAGAGCGGTTTCTACGACGAGGGCAGCCAGTCGGTGAAGGCCTCGCTGATCGCCGACGGCGCGTACGGCCGCGACACGTCCGGCCACATCGTCGCGATCTACACCGCCCCAGAGGGTAAGACCGTCGACGATCCGGCGTTCTCCAAGAAGGTTCTGGACAACCTCGAGGCGGCGCAGAAGGAGCACCCCGACGAGATCCTGCGGGCGATCGGCTACTTCAAGAGCCCCGAGATGCTGGCGAACATGGCCGACGCCGACAAGAAGCACGCCTTCATGTCGATCCAGCTCAAGGGCAACGACGACGACACGATTTTGAACAACTACAAGAAGGTCAAGGACAGCTTCGCCATCGACGGCATGGACGTGAAGCTGGCCGGCCTGCAACCGCTGGCCAACGAACTGACCGGCACCATCGGCGAGGACCAGAAACGGGCCGAGGTGGCTGCGATCCCGCTGGTGGCGGTTCTGTTGTTCTTCGTCTTCGGCGGCGTGGTGGCCGCCAGCCTCCCGGCCATCATCGGCGGCCTGTCGATCCTCGGCGCGCTCGGGATCATGCGCCTGATCGCCGACGTGACCCCGGTGCACTTCTTCGCCCAGCCGGTGGTCACCCTGATCGGCCTGGGCATCGCCGTGGACTACGGCCTGTTCATCGTGAGCCGGTTCCGCGAGGAGATCGCCGAGGGCTACGACACCGAGACCGCGGTGCGCCGGACCGTGATGACCGCAGGACGAACCGTGGTGTTCTCCGCGGTGATCATCGTCGCCTCCTCCTTGCCGCTACTGCTCTTCCCGCAGGGCTTCCTGAAGTCGATCACCTACGCGATCATCGCCTCGGTGATGCTGGCGGCCATCCTCTCCATCACCGTGCTGGCGGCGATCCTGGCGATTCTCGGGCCCAATGTCGACGCCCTGGGCGTCCGCACCCTGCTGCGGGTGCCGTTCTTCCGTAACTGGAAGCCGATGAACTGGTGGCTGAACTGGTTGGCCGACAAAACCCAGAAGACCATGACCCGCGAGGAGGTCGAGAGCGGCTTCTGGGGCAAGTTGGTCAACCGGGTGATGAAGCGGCCGGTGCTCTTCGCCGCCCCGATCCTGATCTTCATGATCGCGCTGATCATCCCGTTGGGCCACCTGGCCCTGGGCGGTATCAGCGAGAAGTATCTACCGCCCGACAATTCGGTGCGGCTGGCGCAGGAGGAGTTCGACAAGATCTTCCCGGGCTTCCGCACCGAGCCGCTGACACTGGTCATCAAGAGCGATAACGGCCAGCCCGTCACCGATCAGCAGGTCGCCGAGATCCGCAGTGAGGCGATGGCGATCAGCGGCTTCACCGACCCGGACAACAACCCCGACGCGATGTGGAACGAGCGTCCCTACCTTGACGGCGCCAGCAAGGACCCATCGGTGCGGGTCATCCAGAACGGTCTGGTCAAACGCACCGATGCCGCGAAGAAGATCACCGAGTTGCGGGCGATCACCCCATCCAAAGGGCTCGAACTCTACGTCGGCGGCACCCCGGCCCTGGAACAGGACAGCATCCACAGCCTGTTCGCCAAGCTGCCGTTGATGGTGCTGCTGTTGATCACCACGACGACGATCCTGATGTTCCTGGCCTTCGGTTCGCTGGTGCTGCCGATCAAGGCCGCCCTGATGAGCGCGCTCACCCTGGGATCCACCATGGGCGTCTTGACCTGGATGTTCGTCGAGGGCCACGGCTCGGGGATCATGAACTACACACCCCAGCCGCTGATGGCACCGATGATCGGCTTGATCATCGCGGTGATCTACGGCCTGTCCACCGACTACGAGGTGTTCCTGGTGTCCCGGATGGTGGAGGCGCGCGACCGCGGCATGTCCACCACCGAGTCGATCCGGATCGGGACCGCCACCACCGGGCGCCTCATCACCGCGGCAGCCCTGGTGCTGGCGGTGGTGGCCGGCGCGTTCGTCTTCTCCGACCTGGTGATGATGAAGTACCTGGCCTTCGGCCTGCTGATCGCCCTGCTGCTCGACGCCACGGTGGTCCGGATGTTCCTGGTTCCGGCCATCATGAAACTGCTCGGCGACGACTGCTGGTGGGCGCCCAAGTGGATGAAACGACTCCAGCACAAGATCGGCATGGGCGAGACCACGCTGCCCGACGAGCGCAAGCGGCCCGCCCTTCCCGAGCAACAGAGCGCGATTGCCGGAGCGGCGCCGACCACCTCCCTGAGCGATCGGCGCTTCGCCCCGGAACCGGCAGCGGGTGCGACGGCATCGGTCGCCGGGCCGTCCGTCGCCGTCACCGAGCCGGTCGGCGCCCCGGCCGCCGAAGCACCGACCACGAAATTCGCCGCCGCCAAACCACGGGATGACCGCGACATCGGTTCGTGGCTCGGGGAACTGCGACGCAAGACCTCGCGTCGGGCCGCCGACCCCACCCCGGCGCCCACCGCCGATGACGCCACCACCGCGATACCGACGGTGTCCAACGTCATGACGCCCTCCGGCACCGCCGCCCCGCCCGTCACCGCCGCCACGGAATACCTCTCGGCCGAGGAGACCCGGGCCATTCCGGTGAGCCGCCCGGAGTCCGCCGACTCCGAGGTGGCCACCGAGCAGCTGAATGCCCGCGGCAAGAAGAGTGGCGGAGTCAGCGCCCAGGACCTGCTACGCCGGGAGGGCCGGCTCTAGTCCTCCGTGCGCGGGGCGGGAGTAACCGCGGCATCACCGGCAGCGGGTACGGCATCGGGTCGGGGTTTCATCAGGAGAGCCTGATCGCTGGACTCCAGCTGGGCCGCCTCCGCGGCCGGGTCCGGCGCGGCGAGCACCCTGATGGCGCTGTTCAGGAAGGCGAGAACCGGAACTGCCAACAGGGCTCCGATGATCCCCGCGAGCACCGCCCCGGTGGCGATCGCCAGCACGATCGCCAGCGGATGGATCGATACCGCACGGCCCATCACCAGCGGCTGCAACACGTGGGCCTCGAGCTGCTGGACGGCGATGATCAGACCGAGCGTGATCAACGCGTAGACGAAGCCCTTCGCCAGCAGCGCCACCACCACTGCGAGGAAGCCGCTGAGCACCGCGCCCACCAGGGGGACGAACGCCCCGAGGAAGACCAGCGAGGCCAGCGGCAGCGCCAGGGGGACGCCCATGATCGCCAGGCCGGCGCCGATGCCGACCGCATCGACGAGGGCCACCAGGAAAGTGGCGCGCACATAACCGATCAGCGACCCGAAACCGGCGCGACCCGCTTCACGCACCCGGTCACGGGTGTGGGCGGGGACGATCCGGGTCAGGTAGGCGTAGATGTTGCGTCCGCCGTAGAGCAGGAAGATCAGGGTGAACACCGTCAGCAGGGCGCCGGTGACGATCTCGGTGAGCGTCGCGGCCGTGGACAGCGCACCGTGGGTCAGCTTCTCCTGGTTGTCCCGCAACGCCTTGACCGCCACGTCGCCGGCCCGGTCGATCTGTTCACGGCTCAGATGGGCAGGGCCCTGGATGAGCCAGTCGGTGGCGTTGTCGATACTGCGCGTCACCTGTTCGGTCAGGCTGGGCAGACCGGAGATGAATTGGCTCACCACGAAGCTCAGGACTCCGCCGACCAGGGCGAACCCGGAGAGCAGCACGAGTGCCACCGCTCCGCCACGCGGCAGTCCCCGTCGGTCCAGCCAATCCACGCCGGGCACCAGCAGGGCGGTGAGGATCACCGCGAGGGCGATCGGCACCACGATCACCTCGAGCCGGATGATCAGCCACAGCAGTGCCGCTATCGCGCCGAGGATGACCAGCAGCCGCCAGGCCCACTCGGCGGACTTACGCACGAAGGGGTCGACGGCATCGTCGTCGCGGTGGCCGCTGCCCGGCATGCGGGTCAGCCTATCCCGGCCCGCGCCGACATCCGGCCTTGATCGGAGGGGGAAGGCCCCCGCACGGCTACCCTGAGAACCGTGTCCCGCGACGCGCCGCGCAACAACGCCCGCGAGGTGCAGCGCCCCCCGGCACGGGGAAAGTACTGGTGGGTGCGTTGGGTGGTGCTCGCCGTCGCGGTCGTCGTGCTCGCCGTCGAGGCCAGCCTGGTCTGGGATCAACTCGCCCAGGCGTGGATCAGCCTGCTGTCGGCGAACCTGTGGTGGGTGCTCGCCGCCGTCCTTGCCGCGATGGCCTCGATGCACAGCTTCGCCCAGATTCAGCGGACCCTGCTGCGCTCGGCGGGCGTCACCGTCCGGCAGTGGCGTTCGGAGGCGGTGTTCTACGCCGGCAACGCGCTCAGCACCACCCTGCCCGGCGGTCCGGTGCTCTCGGCGACGTTCGTCTATCGACAGCAGCGCCAATGGGGCGCATCGCCGGTGGTCGCGTCCTGGCAACTGGTGATGTCCGGTGCGCTGCAGGTGGTCGGCCTGGCACTGCTGGGCCTCGGTGGCGCGTTCCTGCTGGGCGCCAAGGACAACCCCTTCTCCCTGTTGTTCACCCTCGGCGGGTTCCTGGCCCTGTTGCTGCTGGCCCAGGCGGTGGCGACGCGGCCCGAACTCATCGACGGCATCGGGGTGAAGGTGCTGGGGTGGGTGAATTCCGCGCGCGGCACACCGTCTGACACCGGGTTGCGCCGGTGGCGCGAGACGCTCGCCCAGCTGGAGTCGGTCAGCCTGAGCCGTCGAGCGCTCGGCGAGGCCTTCGGGTGGTCGCTGTTCAACTGGGTTGCCGACGTGGCGTGCCTGGCCTTCGCCGCGTACGCCGCGGGCGGGCATCCGTCGCTGGCCGGTCTGACCGTCGCCTACGCCGCCGCCCGCGCCGTCGGCGCGATCCCCCTGATGCCGGGCGGTCTGCTGGTCGTCGAGGCCGTGCTGGTTCCCGGACTCGTCTCCAGCGGCATGCCGCTTCCCGCCGCGATCTCCGCGATGCTCATCTACCGGCTGGTGAGCTGGGTTTTCATCTCCGCGATCGGCTGGGTCGTCTTCTTCTTCATGTTCCGGACCGAGGGTGCGCTGGACCCGGAAGCCGTCGTGGACGAACTGGCCGCCCGGGAGCTTGCCGACCTCGATGGCCGCCGGGCCCCGCACGACCCTGCCGATACCGCGCTGCAGGGCCCGCTCCCCCCGCCCGACCCCACCGGCCGGGGCGGGCACCGGCCCCCCCTATCCTCGAGCGACCATGGCGACTCCGACCCGGACTGAGAAATCGCGCACCCCGACGGCCCTGGTTGCCGACCTCTGCCTCGTGTTGGGATTCACCATCCTGGGACGCCGCAGCCACGCCGAAGGCCTCACCGTGACCGGCATCGCCGAGACCGCCTGGCCGTTCCTGACCGGCACCCTGACCGGGTGGCTGCTGGCGCGAGGCTGGCGTGCACCCACCGCCGTCGTGCCCACCGGCGTGGTGGTGTGGCTGAGCACCGTCGTGGTGGGAATGGCCTTGCGCAAGGCCACCTCGGCCGGTACCGCGACGGCGTTCGTGGTGGTCGCCACCCTGACGACCGGAGTCCTCCTGATCGGGTGGCGTGCCATCTGGGCGGCAATCGCCCGTCGCCGGACGGGCTCGGCCTGAGCCCCGGCGATCTCGCCCTGACCGGCGAACCAGGCCTCTGAGGTAGGCTCGCAGCCACGCGAATCGGTGCAAACCGTCAGTATGCGGGGAGTCAACCATCCAGCAGTTCATGATGCGTCTGAGCGCCGGCCTGCGCAGACACCGGTGGCTGGTCTTCCTCTGCTGGCTGCTGGCACTGGCGCCGTCGCTGTGGCTCGCCCTGACCCAGTCCAGTCACCTCACCGGCGGCGGTTTCGACGTCCCCGGCTCGCAGTCGCTGCGCGTCCAGTACGAACTCGAGGACCACTACCCCGAGCAGGGCGCCTCACCGCTGGCACTGGTCGCCGCGCCGCGCGCCGACGCCACCTACGACGATATGGCTGCCGCGGTCCGTGAACTGGAAGCCGCGGCCCAGCAGGTGCCCAGCGTGGAGTTGGTGCCCAGCCCGACTCAGCCGCCTCCAGCGCCGGACCGGCCCTACGTGGTCACGCTGCGGCTGGGTTTCGACAACACCGGGGCCGTCGACGTGGCGCGGCAACTGCGCGCCAAGGTGGGCGTCGAGGGGGACCGACCAGGGACCACCGACAACGGGCGGGTCCGGCTGTACGTCATCGGTCAGGGCGCACTCGGCGCCGCCGCCCAGACCAGCACCAAACAGGACATCGCCGCCGCCGAGCGCTGGAACCTGCCGATCGTCCTGATCATCCTGGTCGCGGTATTCGGCTCGCTGACCGCCGCCGCGATCCCGCTGGCGCTGGGTGTCTGCACCGTCGTCGTCACCATGGGAGTCGTCTTCCTGCTGTCGACGATGACCACCATGTCGGTGTTCGTCACCTCGACGGTGTCGATGTTCGGCATCGCCCTGGCGATCGACTACTCGCTGTTCATCCTGATGCGGTTCCGCGAGGAGTTGCGGGCCGGGCGCGACCCGGCCCAGGCGGCCGACGCGGCGATGGCCACCTCCGGCCTGGCCGTGGTGCTGTCCGGCCTGACCGTGATCGCGTCGTTGACCGGCATCTACCTGATCGGCACCCCGGTCCTGCGTTCGATGGCGACCGGGGCGATCCTGGCCGTGGCGTTCGCGGTGCTCACCTCGGCCACCCTGATCCCGGCTGTGCTGGCCGTTTTCGGCCGCGCCGCGGCCCGCCGATCCCGGCTGCTGCACTGGTCCCGCCGCCCGGAGGCCACCCAATCGCGGTTCTGGACCCGCTGGGTGGGCGCCGTCATGCGCCGTCCATGGGCTTCGGCGGCGGCAGCCGCGGCCTTCCTGCTGATCCTGGCCGCACCCGCGTTCTCGATGGTCCTCGGCAACAGCATGCAGCGGCAGTTCCCGTCCTCCCACGAGATACGCGGCGGGGTGGCGGCCGCGGCCGAGGCGCTGGGCCCCGGCGCGTTGGGGCCGGTCCGCATTCTGGTGAGTTTCCCGGAGGCGGACGCCTCCGACCCGCGCAACGCCGCGGTGCTCGACGCGGTGACCCGCACCGCCGGGCAGGCGGTCAACATCGTGTCGGTCTCCCCCCCGGTGTTCGCCGACGACAATCGCAGCGCGCTGCTGTCGGCGGTGCTCGCGGTCGATCCCGAGGAGTTACGGGCCCGCGACACCATCAACTGGCTGCGCTCGACACTGCCCACCCTGCCCGAAGCGGCCAGCGCCAGGATCGACGTCGGCGGCCCGACCGCGCTGATCAAGGATTTCGACGACCGGGTGGCGAAAACCCAGTTGCTGGTCTTCGCCTTCGTGTCGGTAATCGCCTTCGTGATGCTGCTGATCTCCATCAGGTCGGTGGTGCTGGCACTCAAGGGTGTCCTGATGACCGTGTTGTCGGTGGCCGCCGCCTACGGCAGCCTGGTGGTGGTCTTCCAGTGGGGCTGGCTGGAGAAGCTCGGCTTCGAACCGATCTCGTCGATCGACAGCACCATTCCCCCGCTGGTGCTGGCCATGAACTTCTGCATGTCGATGGACTACGAGATATTCCTGATCACCCGGATCCGGGAGCGCTATCTGCAGTCCGGGGACACCCGGGACGCGGTGGCCTACGGGGTGGCCACCAGCGCCCGCACCATCACCAGCGCGGCGCTGATCATGATCGCGGTGTTCATCGGCTTCGCCTTCGCCGGTATGCCGTTGGTGGCCCAACTCGGGGTGGCCTGCGCGGTCGCCATCGCGGTGGACGCGACGGTGGTGCGCCTGGTTCTGGTGCCCTCCCTGATGGCGGTTTTCGACCGGTGGAACTGGTGGCTGCCCGGCTGGCTCGCCCGGCTGCTGCCGTCGGTCGACTTCGACAAGCCGCTGCCCAAGCTCGACGTCGGTGACCTCGTCGTCATCCCCGACGACATCTCGACCCTCGCGCCCCCACCGGCGGACCTGCGGGTGGTGGTCCGCAGCGCGGCCCGGCTCAAAGAACTGGCTCCCGACGCGGTCAGCGTGGCCGACCCGCTGGCCTTCAGCGGCTGCGGTGCGACGGCACGCGGGGGTGACGGCGCGCAGTCCCCGACGCGGCGGGCCGGAAATCCCGCCGGCATCCGCGACCGACGGCGCACCCGGCCCGGCGGTCCCCGGTCGGCCGCGATGCGCCCGATCCATCCGATCACGATGTGGCGGGGCCGGCTGGCGGTAGCGCTGGACGCGCTGGAGACCGAAACCCCGGTGGAACGGCGTAGCCCCGTCGAGACGACCAATGTCCAGCTGCCCACCGGGGACCGGCTGCAGATTCCCACCGCCGCCGAGACGTTGCGGATGAAGAGCGCCCTGGTGCTGTGCCGCAACAGCCGGGCGGACTACGCCGAACTGGTCGACCTGGTCGATGCGATGGACCTCGACAACGCCGCCCTGGTGCTGGCCGATATCGACGGGTACTACAGTTCGGGGCGGCCGGAGCGGCGCTGGATCGCGACGCAACTGGTTCGCCGTCTCGCCGATCCGGTGCCGGCCGACGACGGCGGCGACGGCGCGGGAGGGTCGGAACCGGCGGCGCCTTGGGACGACGTCCGGCGGCGGTGCCTGAGGCTTGCGGTGGCGATTCTGGAGGAGGCGAGTTGACTCGCCAGTACGACGGGCCGATCGACGACCCCCCGGTCGAGTTCTGGCCGACGGCGTCGATCCGGTCTGCCCTGGAGTCCGGCGATATCGCCATCTGGCAGCGCATCGTGGTCGCGATCAAGCGCGATCCCTACGGACGTACGGCCCGTCAGGTCGAGGAAGTGCTCGAGGCGGCCGCGCCGTACGGCGTCTCCAAGGCACTCATCGAGGTCCTGGGCCGCGCCCGTAGACACCTGGAGGCCAACGAACGGGCCGAGGCCGCCCGCCATGTCCGGTTGCTGCTGGAGCGCTCGGGCCTGGCCGAGTCGGAGTTCGCCTCCCGGATCGGCGTGGCCCACCCCGACCTGGCCGCCTACCTGGACTCGACGGTGAGCCCTCCGGCGTCGCTGATGATCCGGATGCGCCGACTCTCGGACCGATTCGCCAAGATGCGCGCCCAGCGCGCCGCCGAACAGAATCTCGCCGAGGCCGGTGATGGGTACCTCGAACCCTGATCCGGCCGCGCTGCGGCACATCCTGCGCGACACCCGAACGGTGGCCGTCGTCGGGGCCTCCCCCGACCCGGCCCGCCCCAGCCACGAGGTGTTCAGCTACCTGGCCGGCCACAGCCACTACACGCTCTACCCGGTGAACCCCCACGTCACGGAGATCGACGGCGTCCCCGCCTACCCTCGACTGGCGGATCTGCCGAAGGTTCCCGACATGATCGACGTCTTTCGTCGCCACCAGGACCTACCGACCGTGCTCGAGGACGTTCTGCGGTTGACACCGCTACCGAAGTACCTCTGGCTGCAACAGGGTCTGCGCCACGAACGCGTCGCCGAACAGGCTCGGGACGCAGGCCTGACGGTGGTCATGGACCGTTGCCTCAAAGTCGACTACGCCCGCTGGTCCCGCGACTAACGAGCGCTGATCGGAGTCAGGTCGACGACCTTCCAGCCCTCGTCCTGCTTGGACAGCGCCACCCGCAGCGCCAGCACGGCACTGCTGGGCTGCTCGCCGCTCACCGTCTGGGTCCCGCGCAGGAGCACCGAAACACTGGCCGCCGACCGTCCCAGAACCTCCAGGCCCGCAGAGATGACCTCCGCACGCGCAGTGACCTTGCGTTTGGCCAGATCGGCTGTGACGGTGCCGAATTGAGTGCGGAACGCCTCGGCCCGTTCCGGAGTCATCAGCGCGGTGACGCGATCGACCGCGGCGCCCGGGTCGGCCGGGGAGAAGGTCGCGGTGGCCTCGGAGACCTCCGTGGCGATCCGCACCACCTCCGCTGAATCACGGGTGAAGTCCCGGTCGGGCAGCGTCCACCGGACGTAGCCGACCACAACCGCGGCACCCAGGGCGATCGCGGTGATCGCCACTACGGCCAGCCGAAGGCCCGGCGCATCGTCATCGGTACCGACCGTTACCGAGTCGCGGCGATAGCCGACGATGTTGACCAGCACCGCCTGCAGGACCAGCAGGCCCAGCATCGAGCACACCGACACCCACCACAGCGGCCAGCCGAGCATCACACCGATCGTCAGCAGTGCGGCGATGGTGGCCAACGGTGCGGCGACGTCGACGCCGAGTACCCGCAGCAGGTTCTTCACCGCAGCGACTCCAGGCGGGAGATCATCGGTGTCCCGTCGACATCGGACACGCCGAGCCGCAGGTTCCAGCGCACCGTGGTCGGCTTGCCGCCGGCGTTCTCGCTGACCGACGTCGCGACCACCAGGACGGTGTCGGTGCGGGCCGCCAGTTCCGGTGGCAGCGCCGCCGGTGCGGGCGGGCGCTGGCCGGAGGTGGTCGGAAGACTGTTGTGCACCGCCTCGATCGACACCGACTCCACCTCGCCGGTGGTACTGGAGCGCAACGTCCTGACCACGTCGCGGTACGGCGCGATCGAGGCCTCGAAGCCGGTGTTGAGCTCGCCCACCGTGCCATCACGCAGCCGCGCCATCGCGGTCTCGACATTGTCGGCGTTCATGTTGATCAGCACGCCGGTCCACTCCGCGGCGACCGCCATCGCCCTCGCCTGCGCAGTGCGCTCCCCCTCCGCACCGCGGTGATGAGCGGCCATCACCGCGAGCACCGCGACCGCGACGACGGACAGCGCGGCGAGCAGCAAGGACGCGACCCCGTATCCGGACAGCGCACGCCGTTCTCTCTGGGGTTCCCCGGCGGCGGCCGCGGGCGCTGTCCCCTCGTCGGCCTCGGACATGCAGGCGAGGGTACCGGTCGTCACCGACCCACCGTGAGACGGCGTGGTAAGGATGGTGACGTGACGGTAGACACTCGACGGTCCGGGATCGACCTCAGCCATTGCAATCCGGAGGTCCGTCCGCAGGACGACCTGTTCGGACACGTCAACGGCCGCTGGTTGGCGGAGTATGCGATGCCCGCCGACCGGGCGACCGACGGCGCCTTCCGGCAGCTGTACGACCGGGCCGAGGAACAGGTACGCGACATCATCGCGACATCAGGATCCGGAGCCGGCTCCGGGGCCCCGCCCGATGGCGACGAGCAGCGCATCGGCGATCTCTACGGCAGCTTCCTCGACGAGGACGCCGTCGAGCGACGTGGTCTGGCCCCGTTGCACGAGGAGTTGGCATCCATCGACGGCGCGGCCGATCCCGGTTCACTGGCCGGCGTGCTGGGCCGGCTTCAGCGTCGCGGTGCCGGTGGCGGGGTGGGTCTCTATGTCGACACCGACGCCGCGGACTCCTCCCGGTATCTGGTCCACCTGACCCAGTCCGGACTCGGCCTACCCGACGAGTCCTACTACCGCGACGATCAGCATGCCTCGATCCTGGGCGCATACCCGGCTCACATCGCCGCGATGTTCGCCCTCGTCTTCGGCGGGACCCCCGACGAACACGCCGAACGGGCCGGCCGGATCGTGGCACTGGAGACCCGGATCGCCGCCGCACATTGGGATGTGGTCCGCCGCCGTGACGCGGATCTGAGCTACAACCTGCGCACCTTCGCCGATCTTCCCGACCTGGCGCCCGGATTCGATTGGACCGGCTGGGTCGTCGCGCTGGGAGCGTCGCCGGATCGAATGGCCGAACTCGTCGTGCGGCAGCCGGATTACCTGACCGCGTTCGCCGACCTGTGGTCCGGCGGAGATTTCGCCGACTGGCAGGACTGGGCCCGCTGGCGGCTGATCCACGCTCGCGCGTCGGTGCTCACCCGAGCACTAGTCGAGGAGGACTTCGCCTTCTACGGCCGCATCCTCAGCGGCACCGAGCAGATCCGCGACCGGTGGAAACGGGGCGTGTCCCTGGTGGAGGGACTGCTCGGGGATGCGGTGGGACGCATCTACGTGGAACGCCACTTCCCCCCGGGGGCGAAGGCGCGGATGGACGAACTCGTCGCGAATCTCCGCCGGGCCTACCGGGTCAGCATCGACGACCTGGAGTGGATGACCCCCGCCACCCGGGAGCGCGCGTTGACCAAGCTCGACAAGTTCACCGCGAAGATCGGCTACCCGGCTCGATGGCGGGACTACTCCGCGCTGGTGATCCATCGAGACGACCTGTACGGCAACGTGATCCGCGGAGCGGAGGTGGAGGCCGACCGCGAGTTCGGCAAGCTGGGTGCGCAGGTCGACCGCGACGAGTGGTTCATGACGCCGCAGACC
>SYAB01000398.1 GCA_005787665.1 Actinomycetota bacterium | reverse complement strand
GCGTCCGACGGGCCGACGACCCCGGTGGTCGCGCCGGCGGGACTGGCACCCGTTACCTACCCGCGGCGCCCGATCGGGGCGGCATCGCGCCACCAGGCCCCGACCGCGGCCGTCTCGATCCCGCTCGCCGCCTCGGCTCCCGCCGCGCTGGGGGACCCGCAGGGCGCCGTGGGCAATCAGGTCAGTCCGCTGGGCACCCCGGTGCAGATCAGCCGCGAGCGCATCGCCATGAGGACAGCCGCGACATTGCCGGTCACCCTGATGAAATTCGTTCTGCGACAGGGATTTCTCGCCGCGGGCAGGGAGCAGTTCGCGCTCGTCGGCGGACCCGACGCGGCCAACCTGGCGGCACTCGACAACGCCGTCGACGAGTACGCCCTGGCATCGGCGTTCTCCCAGCAGATCCTCAATCCGATGGACCCCGCAGTGGTGACCCAGGTCGCCCCGCCGCACAGCTGGTACGGGCTGGACGTCGCGGGCTCACGGCTGCTCTATGACAATCCCGACACCATCTACCGGTTCATCCCGGTGAACAAGACCTCCGAATACGTGCTCACCGGGCGGATCTTCGAGGGCATCCCGGCCGACACCACCTTCAGCGTCCTGGAGGGCACCGCCGGTACGACGTCGACGATCCTGACCCTGGCGGATCTCGACGTCAGCGACGACGGATCCTTCGTGATCACCGTCAGCGCCGAGGCCGCGGCACCCGGGCAGCGCAACCATCTGCAGCTGACCTCGAGCTCGACGCTGATCGCCGCCCGCAACACCCTGGGCGACTGGATCGCCGAGGATCCGATGGAACTCGAGGTACATCGGGTCAGTGGTCCACCCAACAGCCTGTTCGCCCAACTCGGCGGGTTCGTGCTGCTCGGCTCGCTGGTCAACGACAACCCCCTGCTGACCACCCTGGCCTCGTTGATCCCGCCCCTGGGCATCGCCGAGGCGCCGATCGTGCGGGGCGCGCTGACCGCACTGCTCATGGTGGTGCGGGGGAGTGAGCAGCAGGCCAAGTACATGGCGCTGGCCACGACCGACGCCGAGGGACTGCGGGCGCCGAACGTCATGACCCAACCGGCCAGCAACGCCGAGTTCCTGGCCAACCAACTGCAGAGCAACGGCTATTTCCAACTGGCCGACGACGAAGCTCTGGTGCTCACCATCGACCCGGCCGGAGCCGGCTTCTTCACCGTCCCGGTCTACAACGACTGGACGATCACCGAGGACTACTGGAACCAGCAGACCAGCCTCAACAACGAGCAGGCCATCGCCAACGCCGGCGGCACCTACACCATGGTGATCTCGCCGACCGATCCCGCTGTGGCGAACTGGGTTTCGACGGGCGGGCTGAACCAGGGCATCATCTCGATGCGATTCCAGGATCTCGATCCCGGGGCGGGCCGGCAGCCGAGCGTGCAGTCACAGGTGGTCAAGATCGCCGACCTCGCCGATCACCTTCCGCCGGGCACGGTATTTGTGACACCCGAGCAGCGAACCGCGCAACTGGCCGCGCGCAAAGCCGGTTTCGACAAACGCGGGGCGCCCTACCCGCAGGGCGGCCCGATCGGCTGAACGCCGGTCAGGGCTGTGCCGGCGCCCAGTGCATGATGCCGCTGTCGGCCAGCAGCGAGAGATGCAGCGTGCCGTCCGAGATCAGATAGCTGCGGACGTAACCGAGCGCTTCGAGAACCTTCGCGTCCGACGACGGCTGGGGACACATCATCCGGGTCGTCGCGATGGGGCCGAACACCAGCGAGCCGGAATCAGGTGCTGCGACGGTGATCTCCCAGCTGGAGTTACCACGGTTGCAGTCGACGAGGAAGGCGGCCCGGCCGTCATCGCCGAAGGTGACCGTGTACTTCGACGGATCCTCGATCGTGGTGGTCGGCTGCTCGGTCGTCATCGACTCGATGCTCAGCAGTTGCCAGGTGCTGCCGGTCAACGGGTCCGAGGCTGACGCGGTGCCACATCCGGCGAGGCCGAGGGCGGTGACCGCGAGGGTTGCGGCCACGGGCGAAACACGCATGCCGGCAAATCTACCCGCGGGCCAGGGCCAGCGGGCGGGCCCGCCGGTGACTCGGCGATACTGGTGCGGTGAGTCGCACCGACGCCGAACTGGCGGCCGACCTGGCCGAGGAGGCGGGCCGGTTGCTGCTCACGGTGCGTGCCGAGGTCGGGCATGATTTCCCGCCCGCCCTCGGGGACGCCGGCGACATCCGGGCCAATGCGCTGCTGCTGAGCCGGCTGCGGGCCGAGCGGCCCGAGGACGCGGTGCTGTCCGAGGAAGCCCATGACGATCTCACCCGGCTGCGGGCCGACCGGGTGTGGATCATCGACCCCCTCGACGGCACCCGCGAGTTCTCCATGCCACGCCGTGAGGACTGGGCGGTGCATGTGGCGCTCTGGCAGCGCACCGCCGACGGGGAGGGGTCGATCACCGACGCCGCGGTGGCCCTGCCCGCACTCGGCGAGGTGCACCGCAGTGACACCGTGTCTGCGCCGCCGCCCGGGCCTGCCGGTCCGATCCGGATCACCGCCAGCTCCAACCGACCGCCGGCGGTGCTGTGGCTGCTTCGCGACCGACTCGACATCGAGTTCGTGCGGATCGGCTCGGCCGGCGCCAAGGCGATGGCCGTGGTCCGCGGGGACGCCGACGCCTACATCCACGCCGGCGGGCAGTGGGAGTGGGACTCCGCCGCCCCGGCCGGCGTGCTGCAGGCCGCCGGGTTGCACGCGACCCGGTTAGACGGTTCCCCGCTGCGCTACAACCAGCCCGATCCCTACCTGCCCGACCTGCTCATGTGCCGACCCGAGGTCGCGAGGCTCCTGCTCGACGCCATGTGGCTGGCGAGCTGATATGCGGGCCTGGCCGGGTGTCGAGATCCCCACGGTGCCCGGGCGGGGGCCGCAGCTGCGCCTCTACGACAGCGCCGACCGTCAGGTGCGTCCCACCACGCCGGGGGAGACCGCGACCATGTACGTCTGCGGGATCACTCCGTATGACGCCACCCATCTCGGGCACGCGGCCACCTACCTGGCCTTCGACCTGGTGTACCGGATCTGGCGGGACAGCGGCCACCGGGTGCATTACGTGCAGAACGTCACCGACGTCGACGACCCGCTCTTCGAGCGTGCCGAGCGCGACGGGATCGACTGGCGTGACCTGGGCGGACGGGAGACCCAGCTCTTCCGCGAGGACATGTCCGCGCTGCGGGTGCTGCCCCCGCACGACTACGTGGGCGCCACCGAGGCCATCGACGAGGTGGTCGAACTGGTGGAGAAGTTGCTGGCCTCCGGCGCCGCCTACATCGTGGACGACCCGGAGCATCCGGACGTCTACTTCCGTGCCGACGCGACGCGGCAGTTCGGCTATGAGTCCAACTACGACCACGCCACCATGCTGCGATTGTTCGGCGAACGGGGCGGGGATCCGGACCGTCCCGGCAAGGCCGAGCCGCTCGACGCGCTGCTGTGGCGAGCCGTCAGGCCGGGTGAGCCGAGCTGGCCCTCGCCGTGCGGTGCGGGCCGGCCCGGTTGGCATATCGAGTGCGCCGCGATTGCGCTGAGCCGCATCGGTGTCGGCTTCGACGTCCAGGGTGGGGGCAGCGACCTGATCTTCCCGCACCACGAGTTCTCCGCCGCCCACGCCGAGTGCGTCACCGGCCAGCGGCGGTTCGCGCGCAACTACGTCCACGCCGGGATGATCGGCTGGGACGGCCACAAGATGTCCAAGAGCCGCGGGAATCTGGTCCTGGTCTCCCGGCTGCGCGCCGCCGGGGTGGAACCGTCCGCCATCAGGCTGGGTCTGCTGGCCGGCCACTACCGCAGTGACAGATTCTGGGACGACGAGGTGCTGGCGCAGGCCAGTGCCCGGCTGCGGCTGTGGCGGACCGCGACCGGGTTGGCCAGCGGACCCGATCCCGACGACCTGATCGCGCGCCTGCGCCGCTACCTGGCCGATGACCTCGACACCCCCAAGGCGCTTGCCGCCGTGGATGGTTGGGCGACCGACGCGCTGGACTACGGTGGCCGGAACCCCGCCGCGCCGGCCCTCGTCGCCGATGCGCTGGATGCGTTGCTGGGTGTGGGCTGACGATGAAAGCGGGTGCGGCATGACGGGTCGAGGTATGCGGTTCTGGATCGCGGCGTCGATCGTGCTGCTCGTGGCGGCCGTGGCCGGATGCGGGTCGGGCAACCGGGACCGGGAGGTGGCGGCCACCTCGGCCGCGCCCCCGCCCGGCGGGCCGGTCACCGCCGAACACGTGCGGGCGATCGCCAAGGAGGCCTATGTCTACGGCTTCCCGATGGTGGACAGCTACCGGATCCAGCACTCGTACTTCGTCGACCCGGGAAGTCCCGAATACAAGGGACCGTGGAATGAAGTCCACAGTGTGGCAAGGGTTTTCACCCCTGCCGACACCGCCGTTCAGACTCCCAACTCCGATACCCCGTACTCCATGCTCGGCGCGGATCTGCGGGCCGAGCCCTTGGTGCTGTTCGTGCCGCCGATCGAGGGGGACCGCTACTACTCGTTGCAGTTCATCGACGGCTACACGGCGAATTTCGCCTATGTCGGCAGCCGAACCACCGGCAATGACGGCGGCGTCTTCCTGCTGGCCGGGCCGGAATGGAACGGAGAGAAGCCCGAGGGCATTCGGGAGGTCATCACGGCCGATACCGACTTCGCTCTGGTGGTCTACCGCACGCAACTGTTCGGTCCCGACGACCTGGCCAACGTGCAGAAGATCCAGGCCGGTTACCAGGCCCAGCCGCTGTCGACCTTCCTCAAGACGGATCCACCGCCGGCCGCGTCGTCCGTGGCCTGGCCGCAGCCGCTGACGCCGGAGGACCAGAAGACCTCGCTGCGGTTCTTCGACCTGCTGGACTTCCAACTGTCCTTCGCGCCGCCCCTGCCCTCCGAGACGGACCTGCGCGCCCGCTTCGCCTCGATCGGGCTGGACGGAACCGGGACCTTCGACTCGGCGACCCTGGATCCGGCGACCGCGGAGGCCTTCAACGCTGGAATGGCCGACGCGTGGGCGGAGTTCGCCGCGTTCAAGAAGGAGCAGATCGACACCGGGCGGGTGACCTCCGGCCAGCTGTTCGGGACGAAGGAGGAGCTCGCCGGCAACTATCTCTACCGGATGGCGGGCGCGGTGATCGGCATCTACGCCAACTCCACTGCCGAGGCGATGTACCCGGTGCTGTCCACCGACTCCGACGGACGGCCGCTGAGCGGTACCGAAAAATACACCCTGACCTTTCCGGCTGTCCAACTGCCGCCGGTCAACGCCTTCGGGTCGGTGACGAGGTACTCGATGCCGGAATCCCTGCTGGTCGACAACCCGATCAACCGCTACGTCATCAACTCCGCGATGCTGCCCGAACTGGTCACCGACCCCGACGGCGGGCTGACGATCGAGGTGCAGAACAGCCCGCCGGAATCCGGCCGGACGGCCAACTGGCTGCCCGCGCCGCCCGGACCGTTCACCGTGTTCATGCGGCTCTACTGGCCACAGCCGGCCGCGCTGGACGGCAGCTGGAAACCGCCGAAACTGGTCAGAGTCGGCTGATTCTAGGGTCTCGCCTAGAGGACAGCGGTGCCGTAGTCACCGACCCGGCCGGCCAGATAGCGCAGCTGGTCCGTCGGTGAGCCGAAGGTCTGTTCGATGGCCGTCAGCCGGGCGGCGTAGTGCGCGATCGGGTACTCGGCGGTGACCCCGATACCGCCGTGCAACTGGATCGCCTCCTGGGCGATATGCCGGCCGGAGCGACCGATCTGCAGCTTGGACCGGGCGGCGACCATCGGGTCGAACCGGCCGTCAGCCACGCAGACCGCGGCGTAGAGGCTCATGCTGCGGGCCAGTTCCAGCGAGACGTACATATCCGCGGCGCGCTGGGTCAGGGTCTGGAACGTCTTGAGCGGCACCCCGAACTGCTTGCGGGTCTTCAGGTAGTCCGTCGTCAGGCGCAGCGACTCGTCCATGGCGCCGACCGCCTCGGCGCACAGCGCCGACTGGAACCGGATGACCGCCGCCTCGATCCCGGCGGAGACGTCCAGGGCGTCCCCGCCCGTGCCCAGCGGCTGGGCGGGTGCGGCGTCGAACTCCACGTCGGCGCCGCGCTGCCCGTCGAAGGTGCGGAACGGGTGCCGGGTGGCCGCGTCACCGTCGACGAGGAACAGACCCGACCCGCCGCCCGGAAGCGCTGCGGAGACGACCAGTAGGTCGGCGCTGTCCCCGGCCAGCACCGGGTTCTTACGCCCGGTCACCGTCCAGGAGTCGCCGTCGCGGTCGGCGCGGGTCGCCAGTTCGGCCGAACCGCGACGGCCCGGCTCGGTGTGGGCAAAGGCCAGCAGACGCTCGCCGGAGGCCACCTCGTCGAGCAGCGCGCGCTGCTCCGGCGAGCCGGGCGCGGCGATCACGGCGCCGGGACTCAGCGCGGCCGCCGCCACCGGCTCGGGAGCCAGCCGCCGGCCGATCTCGGTCATCACCACCATCACCTCGGTCGGACCGGAATCCTCGTCGAAACCCAGGCCGAGGATGCCGATCTCGGCCAGCTGGTTCCACACCTCCCGGCTCCAGCCGAGCTCGGAGTCGACGGTCTTGTTGCGACTCTCGGTGTCGTAGCTGCGCGACAGGACGTCGCGGGTGGTGTCGGCCAGCAGCTGCTGTTCTTCGGTCAGATCGAAATTCACGGTCGGCTCACAATCCCAGGATCGTCGAGGAGATGATGGTGCGCTGAACCTCGTTGCTGCCGCCGTAGATCGAGGTCTTGCGGTAGTTGAGGTACTTCGGTGCGGCGTGCTGCGCCCAGGCGGGGGAATCGACCGCGTCAGGGGCCTCGAACGGCAGCGCGTCCGGGCCGGCGGCCTCCACCAGCAGCTCGGTGACCGCCTGCTGAAGCTGGCTGCCGCGCAGTTTGAGGATCGACGAGGCGGGGTTGGGCTTGCCGGTGCCCTCGTCGCCGCTCACCCGGAGTTGGGTCAGTTCGAGGGCCAGCAGTTCGGTCTCGATCTCGGCCACCCGGGCGGCGAACAGCGGATCGGCCAGCAGGGTTCCGTCGTCGCCCACCGGGATCTTCGCGGCGCGTTCCTTGACGTCGGCCAGCCACACCTTCGACGTGCCGACCCGGGCGATGCCGGTGCGTTCGTTGGACAGCAGGAACTTGGCGTAACTCCAGCCGGCGTTCTCCTCACCGACGAGCTGGTCCACCGGGACGCGGACGTCCTCGAACCACACCTCGTTGACCTCGTAGCTGCCGTCGATCAGCTTGATCGGACGCACTGTGATCCCGGGAGTGGACATCTCGGCGAGGATGAAGGAGATGCCGGCCTGTTTCTTGGG
>SYAB01000397.1 GCA_005787665.1 Actinomycetota bacterium | reverse complement strand
CGCGCACCGCTTCGCCCCGGTGAATGTGCCGCCGGGCAGCGGGGTGGGAGCCGGGGACGCGATGGTCGCCGGCGTGGCCGTCGGGCTGACCCGGGGGTGGCCACTGACCGAGGCGGTCCGGTTCGGGGTGGCCGCCGGGGCGGCGATGCTGCTCACCCCGGGCACCGCGCCGTGCACCCGGGAGGAGGCCGAGCGACTCTTCGCCCGGACCGCGGCGGCCGCCGAGGTCGACCCGGCCGTGGGCTGAAGCGCAGAATGGCCTGATGGCGCACGCATTCACCCCTGCCTCCATCGTTGTCGGCATCGACGGATCCCGGGCTGCGATCGATGCGGCACTGTGGGCCGTCGACGAGGCCACCGGCCGGGGTCTGCCGCTGCGACTCCTCGGCGCCGCCGAACCCGGCGCCGATCCCGCCGCGGCACACGCCGCCGTCCACGCCGCCGCGGCGGCGGTGCAGTCCTCCGGCCGGACCGACCTGCCCGCGGTGCAGACCGAGGTCGCCACCGCGGGACCGGTGCTGGCACTGCTGGAGGCCTCCCGGCACGCGGCGATGATCTGCGTCGGACCGATCGGACTCAGACACGTCGACCATGACCGCCTCGGCTCGACGGTCGACGCGTTGATCGCCGCGGCGCACTGCCCGGTCGCGCTGGTCCGGGGTGGTCGACGACCGCAGACCGGCTGGGTCGTCGCCCAACTGGACCAGACACCCGACAGCGCGGCGGTGCTGCAGTTCGCCGTCGAGGAGGCCCGGATGCGCCGGGCGCCGCTTCGGGTGCTCGGTACCTGGCAGGCCGACGAATACGACCCCGACGCCGCGGCCGAGCCGGAGCGGATGGTCCGCGCCCAACTGGACCGCCGCCTGGAGCACTGGCGGACCCGCTACCCCGACCTGGACGTGGCACCGGTCGCGGTCCCCGGCAGCGGTCTGAGCTACCTGGAAGCCAACGCCGCCGCGATCGGACTGGTGGTCGTCGGGGCCCGCAACACCGCCGGGGTCGCCGAACTTCTCAGTGGCGCCGGCCGGGCCGCGCTGCAGAACACCGATACGTCGGTGCTGGTGGTTGATCCACAGCGGCTGCTGTAGCGGTTTAGGGTGACACCCATGGTCAAGGTCTTTCTGGTCGACGATCACGAGGTGGTCCGCCGAGGTCTGATCGACCTGCTCAGCGCGGACCCCGAACTCGACGTCATCGGCGAGGCCGGCTCGGTCGGCCAGGCGATGGCTCAGATCCCGGCGCTGCGACCCGATGTCGCGGTGCTCGACGTCCGACTACCCGACGGCAACGGGATCGAGTTGTGCCGCGAACTGCTCTCCACGATGCCCGATCTGCGCTGCCTGATGCTGACGTCGTTCACCTCCGATGAGGCCATGCTCGACGCGATCCTGGCCGGCGCCAGCGGTTACGTGGTCAAGGACATCAAGGGCATGGAGCTGGCTCGGGCCATCAAAGACGTCGGCGCGGGCCGCTCGCTGCTGGACAACCGGGCCGCCGCGGCGCTGATGGCCAAGCTGCGCGGGGCCGCGGAACGCTCCGACCCGCTGTCGGGGTTGACCGAGCAGGAGCGGGTCCTACTGGGTCTGCTCGGCGAGGGTTTGACCAACAAGCAGATCGCTGCCCGGATGTTCCTGGCGGAGAAGACGGTCAAGAACTACGTCTCGCGACTGCTGGCCAAACTCGGTATGGAGCGGCGCACCCAGGCGGCGGTCTTCGTCTCCAAACTCGACCAGCGGCAGCGGCGGGACGGCTGATGGCAGAAGTCCGCAGCACCCTGTCCCAGCTGCGGCTGCGCGAACTCCTGGTGGAGGTCCAGGATCGGGTGGACCAGATCGTCAAGGGACGCGACCGCCTCGACGGTCTGGTGGAGGCGATGCTGGTCGTCACCTCCGGCCTTGACCTGGACACCACCCTGCAGACCATCGTGAACACCGCCACCACCCTGGTCGACGCCCGCTACGGCGCCCTGGGGGTGCGCGGAGACCAGGACCTCGTCGGGTTCGTGACCGAAGGGATCGACGACGCGACCCGCGCGCTCATCGGCCCGCCGCCGACCGGACGCGGCGTCCTCGGATTGCTCGTGGACGATCCCAAGCCGATCCGGCTCGACGACATTCGGCTGCATCCGGATTCGATCGGGTTCCCCGCCAACCACCCGCCGATGCGCACCTTCCTCGGCGTGCCGGTACGTATCCGCGAGGAGATCTTCGGAAACCTCTACCTTACCGAGAAGGCCGACGGCCAGCCGTTCAGCGAGGACGACGAGGTATTGGTCGAGGCGCTGGCCGCGGCCGCCGGCATCGCGATCGCCAACGCCCGGCTCTACGAGCAGTCCCGTGCCCGGCAGTCCTGGATCGAGGCCACCCGCGATATCGCCACCGAACTGCTGGCCGGCGCCGAACCGACCCGGGTGTTCGGACTGATCGCCGACGAGGCGCTGCGGCTGACCGGGGCCGACGCGGTGGTCGTCGCGGTGCCCTCCGATACCGAGATCGCGCCCGCCGACGTCGACGAACTGGTGATCGTGGAAACCGCCGGCGCGGCCGCCCGTTCGGGTGCGATCAGCGTGCCGGGATCCGACGTCGGCGCCGCGTTCGCCGGGCGGACCCCGACTCGGGTCGCGGCGCTGGATGTCGCCGAGACCCTGATGCCCGGTACCGGCCCGGCGCTGGTGCTCCCCCTGCGAACCACCGACACCACGGCCGGCGTGGTGGTGGCGCTGCGCCGGGCAGGGGCCCCGGAATTCACCGGGGAACAACTGGCGATGGCCGCGGCATTCACCGACCAGGCGACCGTGGCCTGGCAGCTGGCCAATTCCCAGCGCCGGATGCGCGAACTCGACGTGGTGTCCGACCGCGAGCGCATCGCCCGCGATCTGCACGATCACGTCATTCAGCGGTTGTTCGCGGTCGGCCTGTCCTTGCAGGGCGCGATTCCGCGGGCCCGATCGGCCGAGGTGCAGCAACGGCTGACCGATACCGTCGACGAACTGCAGGCCGTCATCCAGGAGATCCGCACCACCATCTTCGACCTGCACGGGGGCCCGTCGGGGACCACCCGGCTGCGCCAACGGCTCGATGAGGCGATCGCCGCCTTCGCCGGGCAGGGCCCCCGCACCAGCGTTCATTTCGTCGGTCCGCTGTCGGTGGTGGACGCCGCATTGGCCGACCACGCCGAGGCGGTGGTACGCGAGGCCGTCAGCAACGCGGTGCGCCATGCGGGCGCCCGCACCCTGACGGTCAATGTCCGGGTCGAGGACGAGTTGAGCATCGAGGTGATCGACGACGGGTGCGGGATCCCGGCCGATGTCACCGCCAGCGGACTGAACAACCTGCGCTCCCGCGCCGACGAGGTCGGCGGGACGCTGACGGTGACGGCGGCACCGGGGGGCGGGACCGTCGTGCGCTGGCTCGCACCGCTGCCGTAGGCGCCTAACGGCCGGCTACGCCGGCATCGTCACCGCGCGACGATCACCGGCATCCGGGCGGCGTGCACCACCGCGGTACTCACCGAACCCAGCAGCGCACCGGTGAGACCGCCACGGCCGTGGCTGCCGACCACCAGCAACTGCGCCGACTCGGCCTGCTCGAGCAGCTGGTGGGCGGCCCGGTCGGCGACGACCACCCGGCGCACCAGCACATCGGGGTAGCGCTCCTGCCAGCCGGCCAGTTGCTCGCCGAGGGTCTGCTCTCCCAGCGCCTGCAACGTCGACCAGTCCGCGCCTGGGAACTCAAAGAGCCCGGAGTCGCTCCACGCGTGCACGGCCACCAGGTCGACACCGCGGAAGGAGGCCTGCTCGAATGCGATCGCCACCGCCCGGGCCGACGCCGGCGAACCGTCCACGCCGACGACGACCGGCGCCTGCGACGGGTGCGGCATCAACGGGTCCTCGTCGTGGATGATCGCCACCGGGCACTTGGCGTGGTGCACCAACCCGGTGCTGACGGAACCCAACAGCGCCCGGCCCAGTGCCCCTCGGCCCCGGCAGCCCACCACGACCAGCTGCGCCTCGGTCGACAGGTCGGCCAGCATCGGCACCGACGGCCCGGTCACCATCTCGGTGGTGAGGTGCACCGTCGCGCCGTCGGCAGCCTCCCGGACCGTCGCAGCGGCCGCGTCGAGCAGCCGAGTGCCCTCCTCCTCTTGCCACTGCAGGTAGCCCGGGGGCATCGGCACCTCCGGGAAGGCCATCACCGCCGGGGGGCTGAGCACATGGACGAGCTTGAGCGCGGTGCCACGCCGGACGGCATCGCGGGCCGCCCAGTCGACGGCGACTTTCGACGCCGACGAGCCGTCCACGCCGACGATGACCGGCGCAGTGCTTGCCGCAGTGGACATTTCGTTCCTCTCCCCTTCGCGCCGAGGTGGAATGCGGACGGCGCGGGCTCCGCGGTTGACGCTAGGACCCGCCGATCCCCGCGGTCAGGGGGCCTTGGTCCCCACCCGCGCGGCCAGAAGGCCCCGATCGGCTCAGCCGTGCCGAACGACGCTCCCGGCGTGGCCTATCGTCAAGCCCATGGTGCGCGATCGCCCGTTCGGCGAACAGGCCGGGGTCGCCGATACGGGGCAACGGGTGCGGATCGACCCGCGATTCCACGATGCCGTGCTGTTCGACCTCGACGGCGTCATCACCGATACCGCCGCGCTGCACGCCGCGGCCTGGGCAGCGATGTTCGACGAGTTCCTGGCCGGTCGCGCACCGTCGGAGACCGAGAACCACGCCCCGTTCACCCCCGCCGACTACCGCCATGTCATCGACGGTAAGCCGCGCTATGACGGCGTGCGCGACTTCCTGGCCTCCCGCGGCGTGTCGCTGCCCTGGGGTTCGGCCGACGACGCGGGTTCGACCCCGACGGTCTGCGGGCTCGGCAACCGCAAGCAGGAGTTGTTCGCCGCCGCGATCGCCGACGGCGTCCCGGTCTTCGGGTCCACCGTGGCGTTGGTCCGGCGGCTCTGCGATGCCGGCGTCCGGGTGGCCGTGTTCTCTGCCAGTCGTAACTGCGCGACCGTGCTGGAGAAGGCCGGGATCGCCGAGTTGTTCGCCGCCCGGGTCGACGGGGTGGTCGCCGCCGATCTCGGCCTGCCCGGCAAGCCGGATCCGGCGATGCTGTTGGAGGCCGCGGGCCGGCTCGGCGCCCGGCCCGGGCGGACCGTGGTGGTCGAGGACTCCGAGGCCGGGGTGACGGCCGGTCGCACCGGCGGCTTCGCGCTGGTGATCGGCGTCGACCGGACCGGCCAGGCGGGGACCCGGCTGGCCGAATGCGGCGCGGACGTCGTGGTCGGCGACCTCGCCGAAGTGCAGGTGCGCGCCATCGACCGGCGGATGTCGAACCTCCCCGACGCCCTGGCCTCCTTCGGCCAGCTGGCCGGCGTGGTGGGCGCGCGGCGGCCGGCGATCTTCTTCGACTTCGACGGCACCCTCTCGCCGATCGTCGACGAACCCGACGCCGCAACTCTGGTGCCCGGGGCGGACCGGGCGCTGAAAGCCCTGGCGGCTCTGTACCCGGTGGCCATCCTGTCCGGCCGCGGGCTCGACGACATCCGGGCGCGGGTGGGCATACCGGGGCTGTGGTACGCCGGCAGTCACGGTTTCGAGATCATCGGACCGGACGGGACGTTGCACCACAACGAGACCGCCGCCCAATCGGTTCCGGTGCTCGCCGAGGCCGCCGCGGAACTGACCCGCCGGCTGGCCCCGATCACCGGAGTGATGGTGGAGCACAAGCGCTACGCCGTCGCCGTGCACTACCGCAACGCCGCACCGGAGGCCGCCGCCCTGGTGACCGCGGCGGTCCATGATGTCGGCGGCGCCAGCGGCCTGAAGGTGACCTCCGGACGCAAGGTCGTCGAACTGCGGCCGAACCTGGACTGGGACAAGGGCCGGACTCTGGAGTGGATCGCCGAGCAGGTGCGGGGCCCCGAGCCGCTGCTGCCGATCTTCCTCGGCGACGACCTGACCGACGAGGACGCCTTCGACGCCGTCCTGCACGACGGTATCGGAATCGTGGTGCGCCATACCGAGGACGGCGATCGGGCCACCGCCGCGCGGTTCTGTCTCGACGACCCTGACCACGTCCGGCAGTTCGTCGAACGACTCGTCGAGCAGTGCGATATCGATCGCCAGATTCTCTCCAGCCCTTGGTCTTTCACCTTCGGAGGCTACCTGCCGGATCAGGAGCGGCTGCGCGAGGCACTGTGCGCGGTGGGCAACGGCTACCGGGTCACCCGCGGGTGCGCCCCGGAGGCCGGCGCCGGGCCCTTCCACTATCCCGGCACCTACGCGGCCGGGCTGTACAACCGGCTGACCGACGAGGTGTCCGGGGTGCAGGTGGAGAACGAGAGCCTGGTCAACCTGCCGAACTGGCTGTCGCTGACATTCCGCATCGACGGCGGCGACTGGTTCGACATCGACGCCGCCGAGGTGCTGAGCTACCGGCAGAACATGGACCTGCGGCAGGCCGAACTGACCCGGGAATTCCGGTTCCGCGATGCCGCGGGCCGAACCACCACCGTGGTTCAGCGACGCATCGCTGCCATGCACTGCCCGCACGCGTGCGCCCTGGAGACCACCCTGTTCGCCGAGGATTGGTCGGGCACCGTCGAGTTCCTGTCGCTGATCGACGGCGACGTTCGCAACTCCGGCGTCGAGCGCTACCGGGCACTGTCCGACGACCACCTGGTCGCCACCACCACCCGGGAACTCTCCGGCGATTCCACCCTGCTGGTCTGCCAGACGGTGCAGTCGCGGGTGCCGATCGCGGTGGCAGCCCGCACCACGGTGTGGCAGGGCGAGAATCGTCTGGATGCCGATCTGCGGTTCGTCGATGAACCGCGGCGCGTCGGCCACGACATGGTGGTCCGGGTCGACGCCGGCGGGTCGGTGACGGTGGAGAAGATGGCCGCGATCTTCTCCGGCCTCGACGATGCGATCTCCGAACCGGGTGACGCCGCCGCCCGGTTACTGTCCCGGCTCGGCCGCTACGGCGAGCTGCGCGATGGACACGTCCGAGAGTGGGCCCACCTGTGGGAGCGCTTCGACATCGCCTTCGAGGACAATCCGGACGCCCTGCGGGTGGTCCGGCTGCACATGCTCCAACTGCTGCAGACGGTGCCCAACCGGGCCGAGGATCTCGACGCCGGACTGCCGGCCCGCGGGCTGCACGGGGAGGCCTACCGCGGCCACATCTTCTGGGACGAACTGTTCGTCTTCCCGGTCCTCAACCTGCGCTCGCCCGTCACCACCCGCTCGCTGCTGCGCTACCGGTTCCGCCGCCTGCCGGAGGCGCGCCGGGCCGCCGCCGAGGCCGGCTGCGCCGGGGCGATGTTCCCCTGGCAGTCCGGCAGCGACGGCCGGGAGGAGAGCCAGAAGCTTCACCTGAACCCCAACTCGGGCCGGTGGAACCCCGATGCCAGCGCGCGGGCGCATCACATCGGGATCGCGGTGGCCTACAACGCCTGGCAGTACTACCAGGTGACCGGCGATCTGCGCTACCTCATCGAGGAGGGCGCGGAGATGCTCGCCGAGATCGCCCGGTTCTGGGTCAGTCGCGCGGAGTTCGACGAAGCCAAGGGGCGCTATGTGATCCGCGGGGTCATCGGCCCCGATGAGTTCCACTCCGGGTATCCCGACGCCCCCTACGACGGGATCGACAACAACGCCTACACCAACGTGATGGCGGTGTGGGTGATCGTGCGGGCCCTGGACGCCCTGGATGCGCTGCCGCTGCGCAACCGGCTGGACCTGATGGAGACCCTCGGCATCCGCGG
>SYAB01000396.1 GCA_005787665.1 Actinomycetota bacterium | reverse complement strand
GGATCTTGCCATCGGTGTCCAGCGTCATGAACCGCCAGGTCGCGTCGACCAGGGGGTTGACCACGGTGAGTTCCAGGCCATGGCGTTCGGCGATCGCGGCCCAGTAGTCCACGCTGGCCCCGCCCAGTGGGTCGGCACCGATCCGGATCCCCTCGGACCGGATGGCACCGATGTCGACGACGGTGGGCAGATCGGAGACGTAGGCGTCAAGGTAGTCGTGACGCCGGGCGTGGGTGAGGGCCCGGGCGACCGGCACGCGCTTCACCTCGGCCAGCCCGCCACGCAGAATCTCGTTGGCCCGCTTGGCGATCGCCGAGGTGGCATCGGTGTCGGCAGGTCCGCCGTTGGGCGGGTTGTATTTGAAGCCGCCGTCGCGGGGCGGGTTGTGCGACGGCGTGACCACGATCCCGTCGGACAGCTGCGTACCTCGGCCGCGGTTGTGGGTCAGGATGGCGTGGCTGACCGCCGGGGTGGGGGTGTAGCGGTCCGCCGAGTCCACCAGGACGGTGACGTCGTTGGCGGCCAGCACTTCCAGCGCCGACACCCATGCTGGTTCGGACAGTCCGTGGGTGTCGCGGCCCAGGAACAACGGTCCGGTGGTGCCCTGCGCGGCCCGGTACTCGGCGATGGCCTGGGTGGTGGCCAGGATGTGCGCCTCGTTGAATGCCCCGTCCAGGCTGGAACCGCGGTGACCGGATGTCCCGAAGGCCACCTGCTGGGCGACGTCCTCGGGGTCGGGCTGGACGGTGTAGTACGCCGTCACCAGGTGGGGCAGATCGATCAGGTCTTCGGGCTGCGCCGGCGTACCGGCGCGGGGATTGGCCGCCATGGCCGCAATTCTGCCGCCGGAACGCGATACTGAACCGGTGTTCGGCCATGACAACCGGGAATTGGCGGCGGTCTTCGCCGGCGGCGCGGTGGGTACTGCCGCGCGGGCCGCGCTGGCCACCTGGACCGCCCCCCAGCCGGGCCATTGGCCGTGGGCGACGTTCGTGGTCAACATCGTCGGCGCCTTCATCCTCGGCTTCGTCACCACCCGGTTGCTGGAACGGCTCCCGCTGAGCGCCTACCGCCGTCCGTTGTTGGGCACCGGGCTGTGCGGGGGTCTGACGACGTTCTCCACCATGCAGGTCGAGACGCTGCACATGATCGAGGCCCGCCACTACGGATTGGCCGCGGCCTACACGACGGTCAGCATCGCGGCCGGCCTGATGGCGGTGTATGCCGCGACGGTACTCGTGCGCAAGGTTTCGCTGCGATGAACGCGGGGCTGTGGGCCGGGGTTCTGGCCATCGGCGGGTTGGGTTCGGTCGCCCGCTTCATGGTCGACCGTGCCGTCGCGCGGCGGGCCGCCCGATCGTTTCCGGTGGGCACCCTGACGGTCAACATCACCGGTGCGGCCCTGCTCGGGTTCGTCACCGGGCTGTCGCTGAGCCATCACGCCGTGCTGCTGGCGGGCACCGCACTACTGGGCGCCTACACCACCTTCTCCACCTGGATGTTCGAAACCCAGCGGCTCACCGAGGAGCGGCAGCTATGGCCCGCGGCGGCCAATCTCATCGGCAGCGTGGTGCTGGGGATCGCCGCGGCGGCGGCCGGCCAGGCGATCGCGGGCCTGCTATGACCGGCACCTCGCTCAAACTCACCGCCTACTTCGCCGAACGCGAGCGCGTCGGGCACCGCTTCCTGACCGACGCCCTGTTCGATCTGTTCGCACAACGTCGCGTGGCCACCAGCGTGATGCTGCGGGGAATCGCCGGCTTCGGTCGGCGACGCGTCATCCGCACCGACGAGTCGCTGACCCTCTCCGAGGACCCCTCGGTGGCGATCACCGCGGTGGACGCACCCGAGGTGATCAGCGCACTGGCCGACGAGGTCGTCGCGATGACGACGAGCGGCCTGATCACCCTGGAACGGGCCCGACTGCTCGACGACGGCGTTCTGCCCGCTGCGGGCGTGGACACCGTGAAACTCACCGTCTATGTCGGGCGCAATCGGCGGGTCGACGGCGTCCCCGCCTATAAGGCGGTCTGCGACCTGCTGCGCCGCAACGACGTCGACGGCGCGTGGGTCTTTCTCGGCGTCGACGGTACCGCCCACGGCGATCGCCGGCGGGCCCACTTCCTCAGCCGCAACATCGACGTGCCCCTGATGATCCTCGCGGTGGGCAGCGCCGATGAGATCAGCCGATCGGTCGCCGACCTGCAGGCCGTGCTGGAGCATCCGTTGATCACCGTCGAACGCGCCGAGTTGTGCAAACGCGACGGCCACCTGCTGGCAACTCCGCCCGCGCTGCCGGGCACCGACGCCAACGACCGCAGTCTGTGGCAGAAGCTGATGGTCTTCACCTCCGAGGACCAACGCTACGGGGGTACGCCGATCCACCGTGCCCTGGTTAGACGGATCTGGGCGTCCGGCGCCGCCAGTGGCGCTACGGTGCTTCGTGGGGTGTGGGGATTCGAGGGTGATCGGGAACCGCACGGCGACAGGCTGTTTCAGCTCGGACGCCAGGTGCCGGTGATGACGGTCATCGTCGGCGACCCGGGCAGTATCGCTGCGACCTTCCCGATCGTCGACGAACTCACCGCCGGCCATGGCCTGGTGACCAGCGAGATGGTGCCCGCATTGATCACCGCCGACACCGACTCACGCCCCAGCGGCATCGACCTGGCCGATTACCCGTACTGAGCAACTACTGGGACGAGCGGCTGTCAGCCAGCACCGTGAGCAGAACCACGGCGTCGGCATCGGCGTGCAGCCCGTGCCGCTCGGGCGGAATCACCAGTAAGTCGCCTTCCGCACCGGTCCAGGTGTCCGCGCCCGCCGTCACCCGGACCCGTCCCCGCAGCACCTGCAGGGTCGCCTGCCCGGGACTGTTGTGCTCGGCCAACTCGGTGCCCGCGGTCATCGCGATCACCGTCTGGCGCAGCAGGTGGTCGTGGCCGCCGTGCACGGTGTGCGCCGAGCGACCAGCACGCGAGGTCCGCGCCGCCTCCAGGTGTTCGTCGGCGAGCCGCGTCAGCGAAATCCCCTCCATCACATTCCTTTCCACCATCCGATCTAGGCCAGCAGCAGGACGCCGCCGACCAGCAGTGCCACCACTTTGACCGCTTCACACCCCACATACACGTAGTGGGCGTTCGATCGACCGGACTCGGCGACTGCCGGGTCGGCCAGTACCGCGTCGGAGCGGCGGGTCAGCGCGGGGCGGACGGCGACAACCTGCGCGCCGAGCGCGGCGACAGCCATCAGCAGCGCCACCGTCGCACCGACCGGCGCCCGCCCGAGCACCACCGCCACCAGCGCTACCGAAGCCAACACGACTTCGCAGGCGTTCAGGGCTCGGAAGACCAGCCGCCCGATGCCCAGACCCAGCGCGATGGTGATGCCCGGGGCGCGAAACTTCAGCGGCGCCTCCAGGAACGAGATCGCGAGCACCATCCCGAGCCAGATGAAGATCGTCGCGACCGCCAGCGCCAACCAGTGATTCACCCCGAGGCCTCCCCGCCTTCGATCATGTCAGTCAACCCCCTCGGCGCGGAAACACATGCCAG
>SYAB01000395.1 GCA_005787665.1 Actinomycetota bacterium | reverse complement strand
GTCGTTGAAGTAGGCGGGCTCGGTGATGACCGCGTCGGTGATGTCCTCGCCGAGGTAGCTCTCGGCATCGCGCTTCAGCTTCTGCAATATGCGCGCGCTGATTTCCTGGGAGGTGTAGTTCTTGCCGTCGACATCGACGGCCCAGTCGGTGCCCATGTGGCGCTTGACCGATCGGATGGTCCGGTCGACGTTGGTCACCGCCTGATTCTTGGCGGGCTGGCCGACCAGCACTTCGCCGTTCCGTGCAAAGGCAACGACCGACGGCGTCGTGCGCGAGCCCTCGGAGTTGGCGACGACGACAGGGTCGCCGCCCTCGAGGACCGAGACGACGGAGTTGGTGGTCCCGAGGTCGATCCCGACCGCACGAGCCATAGTGAATTCCTCCTGATAGAGACGTCTTGTTAAGACACTGCTGTTTGTCGGACACCGCTGGTCTGAGCGGACCACGCTCAAGCTTGCTTGAACCGGCGATCGCTGTCAAACCAACAGTTGAGTCTGGTTGACTCAAGTTGTCCACAGGCATAACCGAGTGGTCGGGGGTTTTGTTCCCGACACTGCCTCAGCGGGTTCGGGCCACCTGCCCGGCGTCGCGTTCCCCCAGCGTGCGAGCCTTAGCCAGCCATTGTTCGCGGGTCGCCGCGGTGGAGCCGCGCACCGCCCCGAACACGGAGGTGCGAACCGGCTTCACCCCGCTGAAGCCCAGGATCGCGCGGCGCATCATCCGATGCCCCGGCTGCCCGACGACCAGCCGGTAGTACCAGTGCGGGGTGTCCATGGTGACCAGCAACCGGCCGCTGCGCCCGGCCAGCAGGCGGTCCCAGAACCGGGAATTCTCCCGGTACTGGAACGCGAATCCAGGCAGGAACACCCGATCGATGAAGCCTTTCAACAGGGCCGGGGCCGCACCCCACCAGGTGGGATAGGCGAACACCAGCACGTCGGCCCACCGGATGGCCGCCTGAGCGTCGACCAGATCCGGTTCCAAAGGCTGAATCTCGCGGTAGCCGTGCCACAACACCGGGTCGAATGTCAGTTCGCCGAGGTCGATCGTCCGGACGGCGGCTCCGAACGCCTCCGCACCCGCGGCATAAGCGCGGGCGATCGCACTACCGAAGCTGGCGGTGTCCGGATGGCCGAGGATCACGACGATCTTGACGGTTGCAGGAGATGTTTCAGGAGACACGGGGTGACCCTTTCAGTAGGACTCGACCGGCGCCCGGTCGAGAGGTCTGATGCCTAGTCGGGCGGCGGCGGTGTTGCGGCCGGCGACGACCGGAGCAACCGAGCTGGCGGCGGCCACCCCGAACGCGGGCATGTTGACGTACACCGCCTCGATATCGGCGGTGCGGACGCGATAGGTCTCGTGATAGATGCCCACCGCGCCGTTGTCCCGGATGGTGCGGTTGAACCGCCGCCAGGCCGGCAGATGTTCGGCTTTCGGGTCACGGGCGTAGCGCTCGAGGTCGTCGAACGAGTTCCAGTACTGGACGACCATGATCGTCCGCCCCGAGAGCAGGGTGCGCGGGCGGCCGAGCAGTCCGCGGGACGGATCCCTGGCCAGTTCGATGATCATCCTCGGCATCGCACTGAGAACCGGGAGCCACCGCCAGACCTGCCACAGCCGGTTGATCCGCATCCCGATGAGGAATACCACGATCTGATCGCGGTCCCCGAAGTCGGCAGTCCATCGGCCTCGATTGATCGTCACAGCCCCTCCTCGTATGTAAACACCGTACACATGGTGGCACGGGTATGTGAACGATGTCAACATCTGTGGCAGACTTCTCGGTGTGACAGGCAACGGCTATCACCATGGGGCGCTGCGTCGCGCCCTGCTCGACGCCGCGGTCGAAGAGGCCCGCCGCAACGGTCCTGACGGTGTGCAGATCCGTGCGCTGGCCAAGGCGGTCGGCGTCTCACCCTCGGCGGCATACCGGCACTTCCCCAACATCGAGGCACTACTGGCGGAAGTATCGCAATTCGCCAGGGAAGAACTCGCCCGCTTCCTCATCGACAGACGAGACCGCGCAACGCAGCTCGAATCACCAACGCGCCGGACCCGCAAAGTCACGGCGCGGAAACAGTTTCGCGCCGTGGGCCGGGCCTACATCGACTTTGCCTGCGCAGAACCGCACTTGTTCGACACCGCCTTCGGTCCGGGGATCGCGCCCCCGCGGCCCGACGACCCCTCCGCATGGGAAGTACTGGTTGGGGGTGTGCAGACGCTGACGGACACCGGAGCCATCGAGTCGACCGCCACCGATCAGGCCGCACTGATCGCGTGGTCCGGGGTGCACGGCATCGCCTCGATCCTGGTGCGCCAAGCGCTCGTGGGCCCCCTCGACGGCGATGCTGCCATCGAGACCGTGCTCGACGGCATCATGCGTGCCCTGGAATCCCTGTGAGGCGTCAGCTCCGGGGCATGTCATGCCAGGCGTCGTAGGCCACGAACGAGCCCGCCCCCAGCAGCAACAGTGCGGTGATCCACCGGCCGTGAACCTTCATGATCCGCTCGTAGCCGCTCTTGATCCGGACCGTGGCACCGGGGTTGACCAGGTCGATCACCGCGGGCAGCAGGGCGGGGATGACGGCGATGACGGCGAACAGCACGATCCCGAGGGTGCGTTGCGGGCGATCGGAGATCTGCATGATCTGGTGACCGGCGGCGATCGCAATCGGAAACACCTTCGGGTGCAGCCCGCACATGGCAAAACCGGCGAACCCGGCGCGGCGAACCCGTTGGCCCGCCGACAGATCCGCCTCCAGATCGAACTGGCGGGCCAGCGACGGGAAACGCCGGGTCAGCGCTGCACGCAGCCTGCTCGGCTGGTGCTCGGGTTCGGAGATATCGCTGATCGGCCTCTTGCGCACCGCATTGATCGCGCGGCGTGCGCCGATGGTCAGCAACGCGGCCGCAATCAACAGTCGCACCACGAACCCGGGCCAGCCATGGTGGTCGCGGGTCGTTTCGCCGGCGCCGGAGGCGTGGGCGATCCATAGGCCGATGCCGGTGGCGAACGCGATACCGATGATGCCGCCGACGGCGAAGGCGGACGCCGCCAACCGCGGAACCTTCCTGTCCCCGGCGATGATCAGGCCGAGCACCAATGTCTCGGGGCTGAAGAAGATGGCCAGCGCGAGTGAGGCGAGGACGGTGACATGAGAACTCATCGCGGGTCACCTTAGTGACTTCGGCGCGGTGCCGTCGGCCCCAGGCCCACCCTTCGCTAGGTTGCTATGCACAGATGCCGTTAAACGGGTCCGGGCTGTCCGCACGGACCGCAGGAGGTCGCCGTGAGCACCAACCGGGTGAGCGCAGCGTGGCTGGCATTCGCCGTGCTGGCCCTGGCCCTGGCCGGCTGCTCTCGGCAGGCCCCGCCGGTTGAGGCGCCCGCCGCGCCCATCACCAAGATGGACGATGCACCGTCCCAGCCCACCGGCGCCCAACCGAGACTGGCGGCCGACCCCGCCCAGATCGGCGAGGACCTGATCGCCGACGAACTCGCCCTGCGCGATCCGGCAACGCCGGAACCGGCCATGATCGCCGCCGCCCGCCGCCAGCAGGCCGCCTACCGGGCCATCGGCCGCAACCCGGCATGGGACCCGATCATCCGGCCGAAGATCCCGCCGAATCTGATCGCCACCTACGACCGCAACGTCGACGCCCGCCGGCAGTTGACCGCGATGTCACCGGTTCGCGACACCCTGCCCGCCTGGCGGATCGTGCCGCCGGCCCCGGCCGAGCAACTCCTCGGCTACTACCGCGAGGCCGAGGCCGCGACGGGCGTGGGATGGAATTATCTGGCGGCGATCAACCTGATCGAAACCCGGTTCGGCAGTATCGCCGGGGTCAGCATGGACGGGGCGCAGGGCCCGATGCAGTTCATGCCGCAGACCTGGGCCGCCTACGGTAACGGCGATGTGAACTCCCCACGCGACGCCATCATGTCGGCGGCGCGCTACCTGGACGCCAGTGGATTCGCCACCGACCGCGATGGGGCGATCTGGGCTTACAACCACGCAAGCCAGTACGTCCGCGCCGTCAACGACTACGCAGCGATCCTGGCCGAGGATCCCGGCGCATTCGCCGGCTACTACCGATGGGACGTCTACTACTACACCACCGCCGGGGATGTGCTGCTGCCCATCGGCTACGACCAGCCGACGAGAATTCCCGTCGGGGAGTATCTTTCGACCCACCCGCAGTAGCCGACAGGATTCGAGATGACCAAGAACATGGGATCGGCCGACCGGACCATCCGCATCCTGGCTGCCGTCGCCGTCCTGGTGCTGTATCTGACCCACGTGATCTCCGGACCGCTGGCCGTCGTACTCGGGGTCATCGCCGCCGTCCTCGTCCTCACGAGTTTCGTCGGGGTCTGCCCCGCCTACCTGCCGTTCAAGATCTCGACCCTGAAGAAGACCGGCTAGCCCACGCCGCCGCCGACGAGCAGCCCCAACAGATAGGTGATGGCGGCCGCACCGTAGCCGATCACCAACTGACGCAATGCTCGTCGCATCGGTGGCGCACCGGAGAGCAGTCCGACGAACACCCCGGTTGCCAACAGCGCGATGCCCACCAGTGCGGCCGCGACGACGACCGCCGTCGTCCCACTGAGGCCGAAAAGGTAGGGCAGCACCGGGATGACGGCTCCGGTGGCGAAGAACAGGAAGCTGGACACCGCCGCTCCCAGGCCGGTGCCGATCGCCTCATGGCGGTCGGTACCGGGCCCGGCCGCCGTCTCGGCGCCGGAGCCGGCGGCCCGCAGTACTCCCGCGGCGTGCGCTGCGGCTTCATCGGCGCTCATCCCCCGCGCCCGGTAGACGAGTTCCAGCTCGTTGGCGTCCACGTCGAGTTGGGTGAGCGCGGTGTCGACGTGAGGGCTCGGCGCCGAGGCCTCCAGCAACTCGCGCTGTGAACTGACCGACACGTACTCGCCGGCGCCCATGGACAACGCGCCGGCCAGCAACCCGGCCAGTCCGGTGACCAGGACGGTATGCGTGGACACCCCGCTGGCGCTGACACCGAGGATCAGCGCCAGGTTGCTGACCAGTCCGTCGTTGGCACCGAAGACCGCGGCCCGGAAGCTGCCCGACAGCCGGTCGCGGCCACCGGCGGCCAGCGCCCGAATCACCTCCTCGTGAATCTGCTCATCAGCCGCCATGGTCGCGGTCGCATCGTCGTCGCTGTCATAGCTGGCCCGGGCCTCGAACCGCTGGACCAGTGCCAGTACGAACACCGACCCGAAATGTCGCGCCATGAATGCCAGTGCCCGGGTGCCGAAGTCGGCCCGGACCGGATCGCCGACCCGCTCGCCCAGCAGGTTCAGCCAGTGCTGCTCGTGACGCTCCTCGGCGGCGGCGATGGCGGCCAGGATCTCGCGCTCCTCGCCGTCGTATTTCAGCGCCAGATCGCGGTAGACGGCGGCTTCGGCGCGCTCGTTGGCGAGGTGGCGGCGCCAGCGCCGCAGATCTCCATCGCTCGGCGGGTGCTCACCCATCGCCGAAAACGCTGCCCAGGAACGCCTCGTTGCCCTCTTTCCAGGCGACGATGAAGTTGCCGACGTCGTCGCGGCTGATCGCCAGCGCGGGGCAGAACCAGTTGCCGCCCCCTTCAGTGAAGAAATGCGGCGAGCCGACGACCCCGCGCTCCTTGCCCTCCGCCCAGTCGGAGCGCACGGCGGCGTCAGTGGCTGCGGCGTCCAGTGGTCGCAGGCCGAACTGCGCGGCGATCTCCGCGACCACCTCTGGACGGCCGATGTCGAGGCCGTGCTCGAAGACGGCGTCCCGCACGGCCATACCGACCCGCTCCGCCAGCACCGGGTCACCGGAGCGCTCGGCGGCGGCGGTCAAGGCGAACGCGGTCATCGAGGTGCTCGGGAAGGTGTCGACCGTGAAGCCGGCGAACAGATCCGGGCGTACCGACGCCCGGAGGGCGACGATCTCGGCGGCGATGTGGCCGGGATCGAGCGGCTTGCCGTTGACGAGTTCCAGCGGCCAGGCCCGGATCCGCAGCCGGGGTTCGTCCAGACCACGCTCGGCACGCCGGTCGATCAGGGTGTGCAGTCCCACGTGAGTGAACGGGCACAGCACGTCGGCGAAGACCTCGACGATGTCCATGAGTGCAAGGCTAACCGTCTAGCCTTGGCGCGGTGACGGGCGGCAAGTTGCTCAGCTGGGGTCTCGGCGCCATCATCGCCGCGGTGTTGGGGTGGGTGGCCACATTCCTCGCCGGCAGCGCCCTTGACCGGCCGGACGGCGTCGAGGATCTCACCGCTGCCTGGAACGCGGCCGGGGACACACCGCTGGGGGAAGCGACCACCGTGACGGTGCCGCCGGAGCAGATCCTGGTCGCCTTCCTGGTGGGCACCGACCTGGTGAGCATCGCCGGAACCACCACCGGGGACTGCCGGGCCACCGCGGACGGCCGATCGGTCGACCTGGACTGGCCGGTGCAGATCGATCCCTCGCTGAGCGGAATCCTGAGCAGCGGCCAGCAAGTGGTGGCGATCGCGGGCTGGGCGAACACGGGCGCCGATCCGGCCGACGTCGAGATCACCTGCAGCAGCGGCGATTCGACAGTCGATCATTTCGTCGCTGTGCCCAGTCGCACCGCGACGCTGCCTTCCCGGCCCTGGTTCCAGCCGTGGGGTTGGGTGGCGTTGGGGTCGTTCGGCGCAGTGGCCGTCGCAATCGGCGTTTCCCGGGGCATCGCGCGCGGGGCGGGGTGACTCAGAGCGCCACGCCGGCAATCCGGGCGGCCGAAAGTTGCTGCAAGTAGACCTCGAGGTCGTTGTATCCGGTCGGCGACAGCGTGTGCGCATTGGTGTTGGCGACCGCGGGGTCGAGCCCTCTGACGCTCTCCCACACATCCGGCATACCGTCACCGTCGGTGTCGGTCGGAGCCGCCGGCGCCGTCCCGTTGTACGCCGGCAGCAGGGCATCGCCGGCGGGGTTGGTGTTCGGCGGCGCCCCGGCAATGGTGTTGGAGGCCACCGATTGCATCAGCCGGGTATCCATCGGGTCGCGCGGCCAGGCACCCGCGGTGTTCAACAGCACCGTGCGCAACTGCTCGGTCGGCGTGTAGGTGATGGCGGGGAACGGGTGGCGTTCGGTCCGGGCCTGCGCCCGGCGCGACGTGGCGTTCGGACTCGTTTCCGATGGGTAGTCGTTGCAGCAGTAGAACAACTCGTAGTCCGAACGAGCGGGGTAAAGGCTCATCCGATTGCCGCTGACGAAGAGTTCGTTACCGCCGACGTTGAGGATCTGGTCATCGAACATCCCGAACGGGAAGCTGCTGGCGGTGTGGAAGAAGTTGTTGACGGCGTTGAGTTTCCAGTAGATGGGCCGGCCTCCCGCGACGGCAGTGTCCACGCCCAGCGCGATGAAGAACCGCGGATCCCAATAGAGATTGTTCGACAGTTCCAGATTCATGAACGATCCAGCAGCGGCCGCGGACTCGCGGCTACCCTCCGGCAATCGGCCCTCGATCCGGTTGAACACGTTGTGGTGCAACGACACATTGTCCAACCCGAATCCGTGGGTCGGGTTCGAGTAGTTCATCAACACGCCGCCGTAGAAGGAATGGCCCCCGACGGTCTCGGCGATGATCGTGTTCTGGATAGTGATGTTGTTGGAGTAGGAGATCTCGATCGCCTCGTCGGTGGCGTTGCCGATCGAGACGTGGTCCACGATCGCGTTGCGGGTGTAGCGCAGCCGCAGTCCGTCGTCGCTGGGCCCGGTGGCTCCCGGCCGGATCCGGATGTGCTGCAGGATCCAGTTCTCCGCGAAATCATCTGGGGTCCGGACGGTCTGGTCCTGGTAGGGCGTCTCGTCGGTGACGAATCCGCGGACGGTGATCCCACCCGGCGAGGTCTGCCCGGCGATCGTCACATCCCCGTTGGTCAGGTGGATCTGGGCGTCGATCATCCCGCTGACCGTGAATAGGACGTACCTGGCGCCGGGTTGGTCGATGGCCCACTGCAGCGAACCGGGGCCGTCGGCATTGAGGTTGGTGACATAGAGCACGGTCCCGCCCCGGCCTCCGGTTGCCGTCGCGCCGAAACCCTCGGCGCCGGCGAACGCCGCCAAGGGCGCCAGCGGTGCCGCGGCGGGAAGGATCGGAACCGTGACATCGACGGTGCCGATTCCACCGCGGCCGTCGGCGATGGTCACGGTGAAGACGTCCTGCAGCGCAGCGGGCAAGGCGCCGGGAGCCGCGGCATTCTGCCGGGCCAGTGCGGTCGGGGTGTAACTGAACGCACCGGTACCGAAGACCACGACGGCGCCCTTGCCGGTGGTTGTCGAACCGCTGTAGCTCAGGGTGTCACCGTCGACGTCGGCACCCAGCACGGCACCGGTCACGACCCCGGTAGTCGGGTCGGTGCCGGTGAGGCTGACGGTCCCGGTCGGCGCGTGGTTGCCGGGGGTCGCGGCGGGGAGGATCGGCACCGTGACGTCGATGGTGCCGATCCCACCGCGACCGTCGGCGATGGTGACGGTGAATCCGTCGAGCAGCTCAGCGGGCCCGGCGCCGGGCGCGGCGGCGTTCTGCCGGGCCGATGTGGTCGGGGTGTACCGGAAGGCGCCGCTTACCGAGTCGAGCGTGACGGCACCTCGACCGGTCTGAGGCGGTGCGGTGTAGTTCAGGGGGTCGCCGTCAGCGTCGACCCCGGTCACCAGCCCGGTCACCGCACCGGTCACCGGATCGGGGGTTCCGGTCGAATAACTGCCACGGGGCGGCGAATTGGCCGGCCCGACGGCGGCCACCGTGACCGCGACGGTGCTCGTGCTGGAGTCACCGCGCTCGCCGATCAGGCCGAAGGTCAGCAGGTTGAGCAGACCGGCGAGACCGTGGATGGCGAAGCCGCTGGCCGCGTCGCTCACCGTCACCCGGAACGAGTCGGTGATCCCGGCCACCAGCGCATCGGGCCGCGGGGTGTAGGCCCACGTGCCGTCCGCGCCGACCACCGCCGAACCGTGCGCCGGCGCCCCGGTCACCGTGAACGTCAGTCGGGGACTGTCGGGGTCGACGGCATTGAGTAAACCGGTTACCACCCCGGCGGGATTCTGGTTGACCTGCTCCGGGTTGAGCCGCGGGGTCTGATTGTTGAAGAAGGCCGCCAGTCCACTGAAGAACTGGCTGACCGGATCGGTCCCGACCGCCCGGGCCGAGGGCTGACCAGTACCCGCCGCGACGGCCGCCGGACCGGGCGCGCGGTCACGGCTGTCCCGGGCCGCGCCCGGCGCCCGGGAGGGTGCGCGACGGCGGGGCACCGTCGTGGTGAGTGTCGACGACGACATCGCTGGGGCAGCGGCGGCGGACGGGGCCGCGCGAGCCCGGCCGG